>CAZWCS010000021.1:0-40290 GCA_964632805.1 uncultured Desulfobacterales bacterium | reverse complement strand
TTCGTCGGCAGCGTGGCAATGGAAATACCGGTCCCCCGGGCAGCTTCACTTATGGCACTGATCGCCGCGGGCTTGTTGTCTTCAATGGCGATAATGGTTCTGCCGGCCCCGGCCGCTCTCGCGCCCAGCAGAGAACCGGTCACCACCGCACGGGCGGCCTCCAGCATTAACCGGTAATCGGAAGTTAGATAGGGCTCGCATTCGCAGCCGTTGACCAGCAGGGTGTCAACCGGTCTGTCTTCATTCCGGGTCAACTTGACATGGCTGGGAAAGGCGGCGCCTCCCAGGCCGACAATGCCCGCCTGGCTGACACTATCAACAATTGCCTGGGGATCATGTTTTTTGGCCGATTCCGGATTCCATTCCTCCCCGGTCAATATTCGAAACAGATTTTCGGACTCCGTCCGGCTGTCTTCGACTTCAATGGGTATGGCCGGTACCCGCCGGCCGGTCGGCAGGGTCATCCGGACCGGTTTCAGGACCTTGCCGGATACGGAGGCGTGTACAGGAGCCGAAACGAACCCCCCGGGTTCTCCGATTACCTCCCCCAGACGGACCTCCTGCTTGGTTTTAACAGCCGGTTTGCAGGGAGCACCGATATGCTGAGAAAGTGGCAGAACCACTTTGCCCGGTGCCGGAAGCACTTCAATAGGAGCTTCGGCGGCAAAAAATTTTTTTCCCGGAGGGTGTACGCCGCGTGAAAAAGTGCCTTTCCCGTTTACGCCGGTTTGTGCTGATCCCATTTTTTTCGTTTTCTCCGCTGCTTTTTCCGCCGCCCCCAAGTCACTGCTGAAAGTCCGGTTTTCCGGGGCGGCAACATTATCCGGAACCGGCTTCTATGTCTGCTTTACCAATCCCATTCCAATAAAATGAATCAGTATTCAGTAGTTTTACCGGGAAGTCAACATTTTTTTCGGGCAGCGGTTGGTGCCTGAAATTTTATATTATAAATAACAAGGAGTTGGAAAGAAAGAGCAGGAATCAGTCTTCTCTTCGCAACGCCAGCGGGGGGGCCAGGATCTCCGACCAGATTACCGCCCGCCGGAGTTCGTGAATATCCGGAGAATGTTTCCCGGAAGGACGTTGCAGTATTGCGGACGAGGGATTTTTTTTCGCAGGCGGGGGGGGTTCTGCCGAAAAATTTTCATCAAGATCAATTTCTTCCAGACCGGCTTCGGCCGCCGAAAGGGTTACCCGGCTGGAAGCGGGCCCGGTCCGATCGCCGGCGAAGGTCGCGTTACCCCGGCCGGTCGCCGCGGCCGGCGCCCGTTCCGGTTCTGCTTTTTCCCGGGCGGGTGTTTTCATGAACTGTTCCCAGCCGGCAGACGGACCGGAGGCGGGAGACTGAGCGGCCTGCCGGGCCTGCTCCATCTCTTCTTGTATCCGATTGACCACGGTTTGCAGAAATCCTTTTTTGGGGCCGGCGGAAGTTTCCCCGGCGGCTTCTGGCCGCCGGGATTTGCGTTTTTTCAGCATCATCCCGACTCCCTGAAAGAGGATGATGACTACCACGAACAAAATCGAAAACAGCGTATCAATATCCATTAGGTATGCCCGCTTCCATCGGTTGAAGTATCGTCACCGTCACCGGCCCCGATTTTATCTCTCATCTGGGTGTCGGCCATGATATTTTTCATGCGGTAATAGTCCATTACGCCCAGGTTGCCGTCTTCAAAAGCCTTGGCCATGGCCAGGGGGATTTTCGCTTCGGCTTCCACCACCTTGGCCCGCATTTCCTCCACCTGGGCCTTCATCTCCTGCTCCCGGGCATAGGCCATGGCCCGGCGCTCTTCCGCTTTGGCCTGAGCGATCTTCTTGTCCGCTTCCGCCCGGTCGGTTTCCAGTTCCGCGCCGATATTTTTGCCCACGTCCACATCGGCGATATCGATGGAAAGAATTTCGTAGGCCGTACCGGAATCCAGCCCTTTTTCCAGCACCCGCTTGGAAATCAGGTCCGGATTTTCCAGAACATTTTTGTGGGTGTCCGCCGAACCAATGGTGGTCACGATGCCTTCCCCCACCCGGGCCAGAATGGTTTCTTCACCGGCCCCGCCCACCAGCCGATCGATATTGGCGCGAACGGTCACCCGGGAGATCGCTTTCAACTGGATGCCGTCCTTGGCCATGGCCGCCACCATGGGGGTTTCGATCACTTTGGGGTTGACACTCATCTGGACCGCTTCCAGCACGTCCCGGCCGGCCAGGTCGATGGCCGCCGCCCGGTTGAAAGCCAGGTCGATTTTGGCCTTGTCTGCGGCGATCAACGACTGGATGACCCGGTCCACATCCCCTCCGGCCAGGTAGTGGGATTCCAGCTCGTCGGTGCTGATGTCAATACCGGCCTTGACGGCCATGATCTTGGCTTCCACGATCAGCTTGGGCGGAATTTTCCGGAACCGCATGAAAACAATATTCAAAATGCCGACATGCGCACCGGACACCAGCGCCTGAATCCACAGGGAAATGGCCGATCCGATAAAATAAAACAGGATGATGAGGGCAATAACCAGAATAATTAACAAAAAATGTATGGGTTCCATGAGCCGACTCCTTTATTTACGAGGTTTGCATTTTATTATGCGATATTATGTTCTGTCTGCGGTCATTTTTTTGACCATCACCTGGTTGCCGGTCACCGCGGTCACGATCACTTCCGTGTCTTTATCAATATATTCCCCCCGGCTGACCACATCCAGCCGTTTGTCGGCAATACGGGCCATACCCGCGGGCCGCAGGTCGGTCAGCGCCCGGCCGGTTTTGCCCAGATAGGTCTCCAGCTCGGCCGACTGAGAGGTGACCCCGGCGCTGCTGGAGAGTTCCGTACGCAGCGCGGCCGGGGAGCGGGCCAGCAGTTTCAGCCCCAGCAATACCACCACCGGCAACAACACCGCATCCAGTCCGGTCATGATGTACCCGGCACTCAGGGAAACGCCGGTGTAGACCAGATAAAGCGAGTAGCCGATGAGGCCGATGGCCGCGATCGCCAGCAATCCTCCGGAGGGAATAATCACTTCGGCGATAATTATGCCGGCGGCCAGGATTTGAAGCAGGATGGGCAGCAGCAGCGACTTCATGTCTTCTCCCCGTTGGCTTTGGCCACCACCAGAATATTGCCGCGGACATCCAGGATTTTTACCGGCGTGCCTTTTTCCAGAAATTCTCCTTCCGTAACCACATCGTAGAGGGTATCGTTGATGTCCATTTTGCCCGAAGGCCGCAAAGCGGTAGCCGCCAGACCGGTTTCCCCGGCCCGGACACCGGCGGACGACAGCGAGTCGGCATGATAATTTTTGAGGGTGGTTTCCAGATAAGGACTGGTTCTTTTGGTAACGCGGGAGATTTTCGGTACTACATAGCGCAAAACGCCCAGGGCGGACAGAAAGGCGATGATAATGGCCCCCAGCACCTGGACCATATTGATTATCATCAGGTCGGTTTGCCAGGGACGCGCCGGGTCAGGCCAGGTAAACCCCTGCAGGGACAGCACCAGCCCCAGGGCCAGACAGAGACCGCCGGATATGCCCGCCAGACCGAAGCCCGGAATGACAAAGTACTCAAAGCCGATCAGAACGATGCCCAGCAGAATAATCAGCAGTTCGGTATATCCGGCCAGGCCCACCGTATATTGATTCATCAGAAACAGCGACAGACAGATAATCCCCACAATGCCGGGTACCCCGAAGCCCGGGGCCTTGATTTCCGTGTACAACGCCCCCAGGCCGATCATCAGCAGCAGCGGACCGATGGAACCCACAAAGCGCATCAGGGATTCCGTCCAGGTAGGCGTCAGCGCAATAACGGAATCGTGCCGTACTCCCAGCCCGGCCAGCATCGTTTCGGCGTCGGCCACGGTATCCTCGGAAAAGCCCAGCTCTTTGGCCTCAATGTTGTCCATGGTCAGCAGTTCCCCTTTGTCAACCACGGTTTTTTTCTCCGTCACCCGCGCTTTGGCCGTTTCGCCCAGTTCCTCGAATGCCAGGGCGTCCATATATTCCACCCGGCCATCGATGACCACCCGGTACACTTTCATATCCGCGGTAACCATGGCTTCCGCCAGCACTTCGGAATACCCGTTTTTTTTGGCCAGGGACCGGAATTTGGCCCGCAACGGTGACTGAAATTTTTCCCCCAGCATCTGCGGCCCTTCGCTGCCCACCATAATGGGTGCGCAGTCGCCGATGGTGGTGTGGGGCAGCATGAACAGCTCGTCACAGGCCAGCGCGATCAGAGCGCCGGCCGAAATGGCCTTCTGCGTAACCAGGGCGACGGTGGTACCCTTGTCCGTGCCGGCAATCAAATCCACAATCATCAACGCGGCATCCACCCGTCCGCCGAAGGTGTCCATTTTCAGAATAATGACAGTGCTGCCGGCGTTCTCCGGAGGAATATCATGCAGCGCCCGCTTCACAAAGGCGGACATGCCGGGCGACACCTCGCCGGAAATGGCGATACTGTATACCGTTTGAGGGGTATCCGGCGCCGATTGTCCGGAAAGCAGCGCCGGCAGAGCCAGCAGGAACAGTATGGATATCAGGCGTGTTTTCACCATGGTCCCGGGTGCATATGGTTACCAGTACAATCCGATTTCCTTCCTCCGGAGCAGCTTTTCTTATATGTCAGTTTCTCACAAAATGCAAGCCGGAAATCATTTGCTGATCGCAGCGGCCCGGTTGGCATGCCGGAACTGACCGTAAGAATGTCGTTTTCGTAAAATTTTTGCCATAAATCGGGTCAGGCCGGAATTTTTGCACTGAATAGGCAGTTGATATGCTGAATTTTGATAATAATCAGAATCTGCCGTTGGAACCGAGGAGAATTCTGCCCACTTCGGCCATCTCGGCAGCATGGAAATCCGCATCTAATTTCAGATTGTTATAGGCGATAAAAGGCACTTCCGCGGAACGGGCGGCGCGTTCATCCAGTTCAGAGTCTCCAACGTAAATCATTTCCGGGGGCCGGGCCTGGAAATAATCAAGTATTTTGAGCAACTGCTCCGGAGCGGGTTTGGGGCGCATCACATCCAGAGCGGTGACCACCAGCTCGAACTTACCGCTCAAACCGTGTTCGGCCAGCACCCGGTTCATAGTATTGGACCGGTTGGTGGCGATGGCCAGATGCAGCCGGCCGGCCAGGATATCCAGAAGTTCATCCAGCTGCGGGGCCTTTTTCATCTCCTTGATAAACGGGAGATAACCGGATTGACGGCGGCAGTCATGGGCCTGTTTCAGGTTTTCTTCCCCTACCAGATAGGCCAGGGAGGCATTCACGGTGTGCATCTGCACATAGGCGAACTGCTCGTCCGTTATTTCCGGCCTGCCCATTAACTCCATTATCCGGTTGTAATAGGCCCGGTTGGCGCTGTCGGTGTCAAACAGCACCCCGTCGCAATCAAAGGCCGCAATTTTAAAAGGCTGCATTTATTTGGACCTGTCGGCTTTGGCGTTCGGATTGTAAGGGCTGGTATATGGACGGTTGTATGGGGGGGCTCCGGGTGGATCAGCGGGCGGGCCGTTCAAAGATGAGGGTCGCCGGTTGCCGGAAACCTGAATAATTCCCCGGACCCGGAGGGTCAACTTGGGCTGTATTTCACTGTCGGTGGTCAAATAAATATAATCAATATAGCGCCCCGGTGTTTCGCGGGTGTTTTCAATTTCCAGCAGAAAGCCGCTTTTCCCGGAAAATTCTTTTTTTTCAAGGTTCAGCCGGATGTCCGTCCCCTTTCGGGCCCTGAAATTGGTGATGGTAAAGGGATACTTTTCACCGGGAACAATCCGCACGGATTTTTTGATGGTTTCCCCCACTAGTCCCACCAGCAGGACCGGATCCGGTATAATTTCAACAAATTCTTCCACCCGGCCCGTCATTGTCAGCCGTATGCGGGGATTGCACGGATCATTTGTATGGACCACAGCGTGTTTGGTAATGGTTTGATTGGCTTTTCCGCTGGTTCTTACCTGGAAAGTGATGGTTCCCCTGCCGCCGGCGGGGATTGACCTCAAAGAAGAGACCGACGAGCAGCCTCACCCGGTGTGGACCCGCTCAATTTCTAAAGGAGCGTTTCCGTGATTTTCAATTACAAAATGGTGTTGGACATCGGTTCCTTCGGGGACCGGGTCAAAGGTGTAACTCCGGGTTTCGGCCACCGCCACCGGAACGGCCGGATCCTGGCCCGATTCTGTCGCATACAGGGGGTTTCCCAGCAAAAAACAGCAAACGATCATGGCCCAGCGGACCTGCCACCGCTTCATTGTTTTTCTCCTTGTGGATTCAGCACAACCCGTTCGGCTTTCAGCGTCCTGGTATCGATAATACAGAACCCCGGAACATCATCTTTGCCCAGCAGTTCGCCGGGATTGAGTACCAGCGTACTGTCCATATAATACTGGTTGTGGATATGAAAATGCCCGTAACATACAATATCATAGCGGCCACTGGCAGCCAGATCATCCGCCACAGTGCCGTCGTGCATAAAGGCCACCCGGCGGTCCTCAATCTCCAGCCGGCCAAAAGCACCGTGCAGAGTAATGTTCTGATGAATCGTCAGGGCGTGCTTGGTCAAAAGAAACTGATCGCCGTCGTTATTGCCGAAGACGCCGTGCACCGGCAGGCCGGCTGCTTCCAGCTCGGCCAGCATGAACGGGGCCACAAAATCGCCGCAATGCAGAATCATACCACAACCGGCGGCCCGGATTTTATTTATGGCCAGACGCAGGTTGGAAATGTTGTCATGCGTGTCGCTCATCACCGCCAGCCGCATATTTCCTCCGCAAGATCCGCACGGACTGTTTACACTCTGAACGTTTTATTCAAAATAAAATTAAAAATTGTTAATTTCCGCCAAACGCTTCAACGCCAAAACACACAAATTGTCATTTTACTACATCATCATAAACGGGTCAACATCCACCACCAGGCGAATATTGCCGCTTTTGATCTTCGCTCCGTATTCCTGCAAAAAATCCCGGGCAAAGGCATTGATGGTATCGGCCCGGGGCGCTTTGAGCAGCATTTGCCAGCGATATCGGCCGGCCAGTTTATACAGGGGCGCTTCCACCGGACCCAGTATCTCCACCGCCCCGTAACGCACCGAATTTTTTTGTTTCAGTTCCCGGCACCAGCCGCCGGCAGACTGCGCCCGGGTCCGTACCCGTTCCGGATCGGTGGCGGAAATTTTAATCTGGACCAACCGGGAGAACGGGGGATAAGCCAGTTCCCGGCGAAAGCCGATTTCCTGTTCGTAAAATCGTTGAAAATTCTGCTCTCTGGCCGCGGTGATGCTGAAATGATCGGGATTGTAGGTCTGCATGATGACTCGCCCGGGCGCTTTACCGCGGCCGGAGCGGCCCGCCACCTGGGCCAGCAGCTGAAAGGTACGTTCACCGGCCCGGAAATCGGGAAAATTCAGGGACAAATCGGCGCAAATCACCCCGATCAGGGTAATACCCGGAAAATCATGGCCCTTGGCAATCATCTGCGTACCGATGAGAATATCGGTTTGCCGGTTTTTCAATCGTTTCAGAATGCGGACCACGGATCCTTTGCGGATGGTGGTGTCCCGGTCCAGCCGGTCCACTGCGGCCTCCGGAAACAGACGCCGCATGATTTCTTCGATTTTTTCCGTGCCCATTCCCAGACGCTTGATGCGGGTGGAACCACAGGTACGACAGGCGGTAACGGCGGCGCAGGAAAAACCGCAGAAGTGACAGCGATAGGCATTGGCACCTTTGTGCAGAGTGAGCGTAATGTCGCAGTTGGGACAGGTAATGGCCTGGCCGCAGGCGGCGCAGATAGGGAACGAAGCAAATCCCCGGCGGTTTAAAAACAGCAGAGCCTGGTTACCGGCGCCCAGGGTTTCCGCGACGGCCCGGTGCAGTTCGGGAGAAATAAAGCTGGCGGGAGCGCGCAGTTTGTCCTGTTGCCGCAGGTCCACTACCGTTATTTCGGGCAGGGGTTGCCGGTTGATGCGGCTTTTCAAATAATAAACCCCGGCCAGCTTTTGCGTGCAGACGTTGTAGAACGTCTGCACCGAAGGGGTGGCCGAACCCAGCATGACCAGACCGGTGCTCAGTTTGGCCCGCACCATGGCCAGATCCCGGGCGTTGTACCGCAGACTGCTTTCCTGTTTGTATGAAGTATCGTGCTCCTCGTCCACGATAATGACGCCCGGCGATTCCAGCGGCGCGAATACGGCCGAGCGGGTGCCGATCACCAAGGGGATTTCTCCCTGACGGATGCTAAGCCACTGTCGCCAGCGTTCCGCCCGGCTCAAGCCGCTGTGCAGCACCGCCACCTGCTCGCCGAAACGGGCTTTAAACCGCCGTTCCGCCTGAGAAATCAGGGCGATCTCCGGCACCAGAACAAGGGCGGTACGGCCGCGACGCAGGGCTTCGGCGGCCAGGTGCAAATAAATTTCGGTTTTGCCGCTGCCGGTTACGCCGGCCAGAAGACAGGCATAAAAGGATCCGTTCATCTGCCGGATGGCGTCCCGGACGATGGCCTGCTGGTCGGCGGTCAATTCCGGCGGCACATCCGGGTCGATGCGTTCCCCGATGGTATCTTTGATCGCTTTTTTCCGGCCCGGGCCGATTCTGTTGCTGGTCACAGGCGGCAAGCCCGCCGGCAGAGCGGATTTAATAACTTCTCCCAACGGGGTCAGATAATACGCGGCGATCCATTTAAAAAAAGGAATCATGGACGGTGGAAACAGCGGCTGATCGTCAAGAACTGCTGCCAGCGACTTCACCGTGGGGACTTCCGGCAGTAAGCGGGCTTCTTCCAATATATACCCGGTAACGGTCTGCCCTCCGAAGGGCACTTCCACCCGTTTGCCCGCTACCGCCGCCGCCGCCAGTTCTGCCGGCACCCGATAGGTGTAGGTACTATAAACCGGCAGGCTGACTGCGACCTCGATATGCCGTAAGGTAGTATTCATAATGAATGGCGGCTGAAATAAAGCACCGGGACTACCGTTCTTGGAAGGGAACGACATGCCGGGCCCGTTCTCCGGTGTATATCTGCCGTGGCCGGAAAAGCTTTTTTTCCGGGTCGTCCATCAGTTCCTTCCAGTGGGCAATCCATCCGGGCAGCCGGCCCAGAGCGAACATGACCGTGAACATGGTCACGGGGATGCCCAGTGTCCGCAGCACGATTCCGCTGTAAAAATCGATGTTGGGATAGAGGTTGTGGTCCCTGAAATAGTCGTCTTCCAGCGCGATTTCCTCCAGCCGCCGGGCGAGGCCCAGAAGCGGGTCGTCCACCTGGGCCACCGCCAGCACCCGGTCACACATTTTTTTCATGATTTTGGCCCGGGGATCATAGGTTTTGTAAACACTGTGACCGAACCCCATCAGCCGGAAGGGATCGTTTTTGTCCTTGGCCCGGGCTACTGCTTTTTTAACGTCGCCGCCGTTATTTTGGATGTCCTCCAGCATTTCCACCACGGCCCGGTTGGCCCCGCCGTGCAACGGTCCCCACAGGGCGGAAATGCCGGCGGAAATACCGGCGTAAATATTGGCCCGGGCGCTGCCCACGCCGCGGACGGTGGAAGTGGAGCAGTTCTGTTCGTGGTCGGCATGCAGCACCCAGAAGGCATTCAGGGCATCCACAAACTCTTCCCGTGGTTCATAGGGCCGGACGGGGGAGTCGAACATCATGTTGAGAAAGTTGGCGCAATAGGAATAGTCCGCCCGGGGATAGACCACCTTGTGCCCCCGGGAAATTTTGTACGACATGGCCGCCATGGTACGGACTTTGGATATCAGGCGCAGGAAAGTGGTTTCCATGGCCTCGTCGGTGGTCATCAGTTCCGGATAGAAACTGCGCAGGGCGTTCACCATGGAGGCCAGAATACCCATGGGGTTGGAAAGTCGGGGAAAATTCTGGAAAAAAATCTGCATGTCTTCATGCACCATAGACTGATCGTTCAAGATATCCCGTATCCGTTGATACTCGGTCTGGGTGGGGAGGTCTCCGTTTAACAGCAGATAACAGACTTCCACAAAGCAGGACGCTTCCGCCAGTTGCTCGATGGGGTAGCCCCGATAGCGCAGAATCCCCTTTTTCCCCTCCATATAGGTAATGGCGCTTTTGCAGCTGCCGGTGTTGCTGAAACCGGGGTCATAGGCTATATAATCGGTGGTTTCGCGTAAGCGTCGAATATCAATGGCTTTTTGTCCTTCAGAGCCGGAAATGATCGGAAATTCATAGGTTTTTCCGTCCAGAATTAATTTGGCTGTTTCCATCATGATTGCTTCCTCCCGCGTTATCCGGCATCAGTGCAGCGGCATACAAAAAAATTCGAATCGCTCCGTTCAGATGGAGTTTTGTCCGGCCCGAACGCACGGTGCCGAAAATCCACGGTGCCAAAGACCGCAGCGCGAATTGAAAATCATTTCGATGTTATCAGAAAAACAGCTGGGTTACAAACGTGTTTCCACCCCTGCGGAAAAATTATGAGCCGGGACTGTGAGGTAAAAAGAAGGGCCCAGTATTGATATTTTTCCCGAAACTGGTCTGAAGCAAAAGAAAAATTTTTGGCTATTGTGTAAAATTTTTCAGCACCCGGTCGCCATAATTTTTGTTTTTTCGGCGGACAGTTCCGGTTGTTTCCCAATATCCTGAATAAAAAGCGGTTTTCTTTCTTCAAAAAACAAAAATCGTTGATATCCGTGGCATTGGAGTTGCTTTGAAAACATGGCAAAACTGAAAATCCCGGATCCCGGGGGAATTGGCCATCAATCGCTGATTGGAAGCTGTTGCTGAAAAACCGGGGTTTACAATTTTATACCGTTATGATAAATAAAAAAAATCAATCGAAAAAGGGGAAAAGTCAACCGCTCCATAAGGGAAGTTTTATCGCGGAGGAACCTTATTATGAAAAAAACAGGTGTATTGCTGCTGGTGATGGTCACCTTTCTGGCCCTACCGGTTGTATCCCGGGCCATGATGGAGATGGCCGTGGGGGCCTGGGATCAGAATTTTGCCGGGGATCTTTCCTACAATCCCAATAACCGGATTATTCCCGGAGCGGATGGGGAAGTCGACGTGGAAGATGACCTGGACGTTGACCCGGATACCCGGGGATACGGCTGGCTGAAGCTGGAGCTGATCGACATTTTACCCAATATTTATCTGGGATTTACACCCATGGATTTCGAGGGCAAAGCCACCAGAGACCGGCCCTTAATATTCGGTGACGCCGTTTTTGACGCCAATACCACCCTGCGCACACAGATCGACCTGAATCATTTGGATGTGGGGCTTTATTACAGCATTCCTTTTTTACAACTGGCCTCTTTAAAAAAGCTCAACGTGGACCTGGGGCTCAATCTCCGGACCGCCGATCTTGACGCCGAAATCATCGGCACCGAAACCGTCAACGGCGTTGAAGTCCGGACGAAAGAATCAGAAAGCTATACCCTGCCGATTCCCATGCTGTTCGCCGCGGTCCAGATCATTCCCGTGGAAGACCTTTCCCTGGAGTTTGAAGCCCGGGGCGTTTCTTTGCAGGGCAATCACCTGTTCAGTGCGCTGGGCAAAGTTAAATACAAATGGGCGGGGCCGCTCTTTGTTGCCGGCGGCTACCGCTACGATGATATCTACCTGGACGAGGATGATATCGAGCTGGACAGCACCATCAGCGGTGTCTTCATCGAAACCGGGGTGGACTTTTAATACCGGCTCCGGCAAAGCGGATATTCCGGAAGCGCGGCAGGTTGAGTCTTATGTATGTGCGGCAGATCAAACTGACTAAAATGGACACCTTCGCTTACCTGGTGGGGGACGAGGCCTCCCGCACTTGCGCCCTGATCGATCCGGCTTTCGATACGGACCACATTCTGGCCACGGCCCGGGATGACGGTTATACCGTTACCCATCTCATTAACACCCATCGTCATGTTGATCACTGTGCCGGCAATGCCGCCATTATCAGCGCCACCGGCGCCCAATTGCTGGCCCATGAAGAGGATGCCCGGCACCTGGGAAAATTTATCAACGGGACGCTTTCCCGGCTGGTGGGGGGGAAACCCTCGCCCCGGCCTGATGTTTGGCTGAAGGACAACGACACCATCGTTATCGGAGAAAGCCAACTGACGGTTCTGCATACCCCGGGCCACACCCCGGGGGGAATCTGCCTCTATACCGCCGGCCACGTTTTTACCGGCGACACCCTGTTTGTCGGCGCGGTGGGCCGTACCGACCTGCCCGGCGGCTCCTTGAAAACCTTGCTGCATTCCGTCAAGACCCGCATCTACACCCTGCCGGACGACACCTGCGTCTGGCCGGGGCACGATTACGGAGAGAATACCTCCTCCACGGTGGCCTATGAAAAACAGACCAATCCGTTTACGCTGGAATAACTGCTGTCACCCCCAGACCGATAGACCGCAAGAGGTTCTTTCATGCTGACAGACCGTCAAAAAAAAGTATTCGTGCTGGACACCAACGTGGTGCTTTACGATTATCGCTGCATTTACTCTTTTGAAGATCATCACGTGGTCATTCCCATTACCCTGCTGGAGGAAATCGACCGTTTCAAGCGCGGCAACGAAACCATCAATTACAATGCCCGGGAATTCACCCGTGAGATGGACGCTCTGATCGGTGACCAATTGCTGACCAATGGAGTAAACCTGAAATCGGGCGGCAGCATTGTCGTCAAAACCAACATCAAAATGAACAAGGAGTTCCGGGATATTTTCTGGGAGGACAAACCGGATCATCGCATCCTGTCCCTGTCTCACAATTTGGCGGCGGAGTACGGCAAAGACCGGGTCATCCTGGTGTCCAAGGATATTAACCTCCGCATGAAGGCCAAAAGCATCGGACTGCTGGCCGAAGACTACGAAACGGGCAAAATCAAAAGCCTGGATGATTTGTATACGGGCAAAAATCTGATAGAAGAGGTTGCCCACGAGGTGATCGACCGGATTTACCAAGAGGGTTCCCTCCCGCTGGTGGATTCCGGCCTGAATTTCAACCCCTTGCCCAATGAAAATTTCATTCTCCGCAACGACAGCAAGAGCATTCTGACCACCTGCGACCATTCCGCCCAGACCCTCAATCTGGTGGAAAAGAAAAAGGCCTACGGCATTAAACCCCGCAACGCCGAACAGATTTTCGCTTTGCAGGTGCTGATGAATCCCGAAATTTCGCTGGTGACCCTTTCCGGCAAGGCCGGCACCGGCAAAACCCTGATGGCCCTGGCCGCTTCCCTGGAGGTGCGGCGGTCATATCGCCAGATTTTCCTGGCCCGGCCCATTATTCCCCTGTCCAACCGCGATCTCGGTTACCTGCCGGGGGATGTGGGGGAAAAGCTGGATCCTTACATGCAACCGCTGTTTGACAATCTTTCCGTCATCCAGAATCAGTTTCCGGAAACCTCGACGGAATATACCCGCATCGACGAAATGATTATCAAGAAAAAGCTGCTGATCACCGCTCTGGCCTACATCCGGGGGCGCAGCCTGCCCAGCGTCTATTTCATCGTGGACGAAGCCCAGAACCTGACGCCGCATGAAGTCAAAACCGTTATTACCCGGGCCGGCGAAGGCACCAAAATGGTCTTTACCGGCGACCCTCACCAGATTGACACCCCCTACCTGGATTCCCGCAGTAACGGCCTGGCCTATCTTATTGACAAAATGAAAGGTCAGTCCGTGTACGCGCATATCACCATGGAAAAGGGGGAGCGTTCTCTGCTGGCGGATCTGGCTTCAACGCTGTTGTAACAATTACAGGAAAACACCATGGAAACCCCCGATCAACTGCGCCGGCAGCTCCGGGCCGTGGAAGACAAACTGGCCGAAGCCCGGCTCCGCCTGCCCGCCCATTCCGCCAAACCCGCGCACATGACCGAACTGATTGACCTGGAAGACGAACGGGATCGCCTCCTCGACCGCATCGCGGAACTATCCGGAAACGCGTTCTGATCTGATTTGCCATGCCCGAGGACCTGCCCACCGCAGAAAGCCCCCCGCCAACCCGGGATCACCCCCCGGAACCCGGTCCGGACAAAATTTTCGCCCGGCCGATCATTCCCCTGGCCCTGACTTTTGCCGCCGGCATTTTGGTCTATGACCTGTTTTTCATGGAACGCGCCGGGCTGCTTGTGGCCACCGGCCTGGCGTTTTTCAGCCTGCTGCCGACCCTGGGCGGAAAGCCGACAGCCCCGGTTTTTCGACTGCTTACTCCGCTGCTGCTTTTTTTCCTGCTGGGTGCGCTGGCGGTATCTTATTATCTTTGTCCCCGCTTTCCGGACGATCACATCATCCACCATGTGGATGAGGGATGGTGGAAAATCACCGGAAGCGTGGACAGCCTGCCGACAATGCGTGGCGATCGGCAGATTGCCATCATCCGGGTCCAGCGCCTGGCCCGGGGCAATCAATCCCAAACCGCCTGCGGCCGCCTCCGTCTGACCCTGTACGGCGAACGCCCGCCCCTGCCGCCGGGGGCGGTGGTGTGCTTTGCCAGCCGCATCCGCAGTATTCACAATTTCAATAACCCCGGGGGATTCGACTACCGCCGGTATATGGCCGCCAGAAAGGTGTTCGGCCTGGCCTATACCGCCGCCGACCGGCTGCAAATCCTCGACCCGGCGCCCCGAACGGGATTTTCGGCCAAAATCAACCAGATGCGGCAGCATATCGCCGGGCGGATCGCCGCCGGCAGCCGGGGCGTTCCGGAACAACTGCTGAGCGCCCTGATCGTGGGCCGCAAAAAGGGACTTGACCCGGACGTGCGGACGGTTTTCAATCGCGCCGGCATCGGCCATCTGCTGGCCATTTCCGGCCTGCACGTGGGGATCGTGGCCACGGTGATCTTTGCTCTTTTCTTTCGCCTGCTGTCGTTCTGGACCTTCCTGCTTCAACGGGGCTGGGTTCGCAAAGCCGCAGCCCTGCTGACCATTGCCGGTGTTCTGACCTATGGTCTGCTGGCCGGTATGTCCGCCTCCACCCAGCGGGCAACAATCATGGTGACGGTGTTTCTGCTGGCCCTGGTGGCCGACCGCACCCATGACCTGTTCAACACCCTGGCGCTGGCGGGCCTGATCATTCTGGCCGTCTTTCCCCCGGCGTTGTTTACGGTTTCGTTTCAGCTTTCTTTTGCGGCGGTCTTTTTCATTCTCCTGGGCCTGTCCGCCCTGGGCGCCCCCCTGCAACGTTTGGAGCCCCGTCTTGTCCGCATTGCCGCCGGGTTCGTGCTGGTTTCCGCCCTGGCCATTGCCGGCACCCTGCCCCTGATTTTGCACTATTTCAATCAGGCCTCCTGTATCGGTCTGCTGTCCAACTGTCTCCTGATCCCGCTGGTCGGGTTTGTGGCCGTTCCCCTGGGGCTGGCCGGGGCCTTTGCCTGCCTGCTTGACCCCCTGCTGAGCGCCTGGCCGGCGATGTTTTTGTTTCAGGCCTCGGCTGCTGTGCTGTCGCCGGCCTATTTTCTGGCCGGGCATCTGGCGGCCCTGCCCTTTGCCGCCGTCACCACGGTTACCCCCAGCATTCCGGAAATTCTCTGTTACTATACGATTCTGGCAGCCATCCTGGTTATGTTCCGGGCGCGGCACTGGAAACCCCTGCCGATAGCCGTTATGGCTCTGGCGCTGCTGGTACTGGCGGTTGACACCGGCTACTGGCTCCGGCAACGCTTTTTCCACGACGACCTGCGCCTGACCGTTATGGATGTGGGGCAGGGCAACGCGGCCCTGCTGGAGCTTCCGGGCGGAAAATGCCTGCTGATTGACGGCGGCGGCTTTACCGGCAGTTCCACCTTTGATGTGGGGAAAATGATTGTGGCCCCGTTTTTGTGGCAAAAAAAAATCGGCGCCATCGACACCATTGTGCTGACCCACCCGGATACGGATCACCTGGCCGGGTTGTGCTACATCGCCGAGCACTTTCATGTACAGACCGTCTGGGCCAACGGGCAGCCCGCCGATACCCGGCACTATGCCGATTTTCTGGACATCCTGAAAAACCAGAACATCTCCCGGCCGCCTTTTGCGGACCTGCCCCGCCGGCGACGATACGGCGACGTCCAGATGGAAATTCTCCATCCCCCGGACAACTTTTCCGCCGCCCGCAGCCCCAACAACAACAGCCTGGTGCTGCGGGTCCGTATGAAAGACATCGCGTTTCTTTTCTGCGGCGACATCATGAAAGCCGCCGAAATCGATCTGGTGCAGACTGCCGGGGAAAAGCTGGACAGCGACGTCCTCCTGGTGCCCCATCACGGCAGCAAAACCTCCAGTACGGCTGCTTTTATACAACACGTCACTCCGGATATTGCCATTGTTTCGGCCGGCTGGAACAACCGCTACGGCTACCCGCACCCGGAGGTGGTGCGGCGTTATCGAACCGCCGATTGCAAAATTTTTTGTACGGGACGGGACGGCGCCGTCAGGCTGACCACTGACGGAAAGACCATAACCGTAGCCACTTTCGCCGCAGACACCGATTCCCGCTGTTATTGACAGCCCGGCCATCCCCTCCGGTCCCGTTCAAATTTTTACAATTGTAATATTCTTGATCCCGGGCGAAAAACCGGATATGGTAAGCGGCAACCATGCAGATTGCCCGCAACAACATAAACATTCGGACGTTTCCGGCACCCATTGCCTGGTCCCGGATGGGCAGCGGAAAGACGCTCGCCCATTTTCATCCGGCCACCGGCTTCACCTTCGGCTGTTACCGCAGACTTCTGGAGCACCTTTCTCCCGCGCTGACTCTGACAGGGATGGACCTGCGCCCCACCTGGCCGAACATCGGCCCGCCGCCGAAAGATCACCACTGGGATATGTACCGGGATGATTTAATCGCCTTTCTGGATGCCCTGAATGTCGGTCCGGTGGTGGGGATCGGCCATTCCCTGGGGGCGGTCACCACCATCCGGGCGGCGGTGAAACGGCCGGAGCTGTTTTCCGCCATTGTCCTGCTGGAGCCGGCCCTCTATCCCGCCGGCCTGATCCGGATGGCCCGCCTCACGCCCTGGTGGTACAAATCCCGGCACCAGCCCATTGCCGGCGCCCTCTCCCGCCAGGACACCTGGGAAAGCCGGGAGGCGGCCCTGGCGGACCTGCGCCCCAAAGTCATGTTCAACCGGTTCAGCGAAGAAGGGGTCCGCGATTTTGTGGCCTTTGCCCTGGCTGACACCCCGGACGGCGGATGCGCCCTGATGTTCCCCAAGGACTGGGAGGCCCGTATTTACGGCGAACCCCCGCTGTTCTGGAAGGACCTGCGCCGTCTCACCCACCCGGTGCTGGGCATAAAAGGCCAACAATCCAATGCCTTTCTGGAGCGGCAGTGGCGAAAATGGAAAAAAATGCGACCGGCAGATGAACAGGTTTTCATTGACAACGCCAGCCACCTGCTGCCTATGGAGCAGCCGGAGGCCACCGCGGCCGTGGTGCTGAACTGGCTGGATGCAATCGAAAAACCATAAACCGGCGGAAAACGCTTCTGCAGACTCGTCCGGGATCGCTTTCTTTTGATATGACAAAGGGGGGCGCCGATAAGGGATTTTTTAACGACCGGCACAGCATGAAAGGTTTTTGCGAAGGCGTCATTCTTCGGTTAAAAAGTAATCCGAAATCACCCCCATAAACCGATTGTATTTCACGGCATAATGGGAGTGGCCGCGGCGGACCATCTCTTCGGAGAGGCGCTCATCCTCTTTCTGCAGGGTGGGTTCAATCTTTTCCCAGCCGGTCTCATCCAGGGATAACCAATAGTCCACCTTTTCCCGGTATATTTCAGCCCCGTCCAGCCCGGTTCGGGCATTGACCAACCAGGGCAGCATCCGGCCCACTTTGCGCAGAAAGAGGTTCTGCTCCGGCCCGAAATCCAGGCAGGTGGTGTCGGTGAAGTTGGACAGGGCCTCTTTTCGGGCATGATCGATATAGCCGCCTTCTTCGCTGAGCCGGTAGGCTTGGGTGCCGGGAAAGGGGTAGAAAAAGGTCCAGCGGAACCGGCCGGGCCGGGCTTCGGCCAGCAGGTCGATGGTGGCCCATACATCTTCGACGGTTTCGCCGGGCAGACCGATCATGACAAAACAGGAGGTATGCAGCCCTTCGGCTTTGGCAAAATCCACCGCCTGCTTGATGTCGGCGTTGCTCATGTGGCGGCGCATGACGCTTTTTCGCACCCGCGGGCTGCCGCTTTCCAGGCCGAACTTGACAATGCGGCAGCCGGCCGCGGCCAGGGCCCGGGCCCGTTTTTGATCGAAAAACTTCACATGCCCGTTGACCACAAAAGGCAAATCGCAGGTTTGCTGGTAGGCGTCGCAAAACTGCTGCAAATAGTCCGCATCATAGGTAAAAAGATCATCGTCAAAAATAAACATCCGGATATTGCGGTAGGTTTTCAGCAGATAGCGGATTTCGGCGATCAGCTCCGGCACTGGCACGTGCCGGATATAGTTCAGTTCCCGGAAGCTGCAGTTCAATTCCGTCCGGTATTTTTTCACCAGAAAATGGTTGAAACAGTAGGTGCACTGAAAGGGACAACCCCGGGACGCCATCAGCCCCACCCAGCCGTTTTTGGCGTCGATGATCTTCTGAAAGGCAAACACGCTGTAATCTTTCTGCGGCAGGGCGCCCAGGTCCGGAAAGGGCCGGACCGGATTGATCCGAACCTCCCCGTTTTCCAGATACCCCAGGTTGGCAAGAGAAGACAGGTCGCCGTTTTGGGCCAGCGTCTCCACAAAGTCCGGAAAGGCCCGGTCGCATTCGCCGGTCATTACATAATCAAACACCCCGGCGCGCAACACCTGCTCCGGGGCCACCGTAGCGTGAATGCCGCCGCAGACGAAGGGAACGTCGACCACTTCTTTCAGCCAGCCGGCGATTCGGGCCGCATAGGGCCACTGGTTGGTAACCACGGAAAAACCGATCACATCCGGGTCCAGCGCCGTGACCCGGGCCTGCAGTTCGGCTGCTTCCGGCAGGGGCCCCAGCTCTTCGGCCAGTTGAATCACTGTTACGTGGTGGCCGGCTTTCCGGAGCACGGCGCTGATATGGGCCAGGCCGTAATTAAAACCCAGCTGCGAACCGGTGTTGGGATATAGAAAAACAACCTTCATCAATTGGTCCGGGCATAATGAATGCGATTGATAATGTCGTCGTTGTCAAACATCTGCTGCCGGCTGAGGGTGTCCACATGGATAATTTCGCTTCTGGCCTCTCCTTTGGCGTGCCAGCGCCGCACAAAGCGGGGGTTGTTGCTGCCGGCAAAAACAGTGCAGGAGGGAACCCCCGCAGCCGCGGCCAGATGCTGACAGGCGGAATCATAGCCGATAAACTCGTCGCAGCCGGCGATGATGGCCGCGATTTCACCCATGCCGCAGGTGACCTTGACAAGGCCGGGCGTCTCCAGAGCAACCGCACCGCGCAGATTCGTCTGCGCCACGGCCACCCCCTGCCTGCGCAGCGCCTCCAGCAGCCGCTGCGCCCGCTGTTCTTCCTCGGCGCCGGCGCCGCAATCCAGAATGACCGTGGTGTTCGGCTCCGTCAGCAGGGCCTGCAGCAGCTTCTCCTCAAAATCGTCATCCAGCCGTTTGCGGGGATTGCCGCCCACGCCCAGGTTCACGCCCACCAGCCGGTCAGAAAACCGGCGCAGCGACGTCAGCAAAACGGCGGCGGCGCTCCGGGAATCCGCATCCATCCATACCGCGGGATTGCAAAAGCCCGCTTCGGGCAGAACCCGGTTGGCCCATTCATTGGCCAGTTCCGATAACGAAAGCCGGTCACCGGCGGCAATGCTGTTGCGACTGTTAAAAAACAGGTATTTTCCGCTTTCCACCACCGGCAAAATCCCCAATTGGGACAGCCGGGAGTCGGGATCCACCACCAGCAGGCGCCCCCCGGCGGCGGCTTCCGTTTCGACGGCTTCCAGCACGGAAAACCAGGTGGAAAACCGCTCCAGCAGACGGCCGTGCCGGGGATAATGCAGCTCGTGGACCCGGAGACGTTCGGCCCCGCCGAAAATCCCCCGCAGCTTGGGACTGCCCAGCACCACCAGTTCCGCCTCGGGGAACGCCCTGGCAAAGCGCCGAAGGAGAACGCTGGTTACGGCCACATCGGCGCCGATGGTGATCCGGGACAAAAAAACAATGGTCTCCGGAGGCGCCAGGGTATCTTTGATCAGGGGGCTTTTCCGCAGGGCGGCCGCCCGCCCCAGCAGGCTTTCGGCAGTGGTACAGCCGAAATCGGAAAGCTTTTGGTCCAGCTCCCGTCCCTGGGGAAGTTGCCGGCAGAAGGTGATGATGCGGCACATGACGCGATCATAGAGATCCACCTGCATCTCCTCAAACTCGTCGCATAAGCCTTCGACCACAATGCCGAACAAGGCACTGGTAACTCCGGCATTTACGGCCGGATCGGCAAAGGCCGTGGCCATTTCACACAGCAGGTCAATATAGGCGGGTTCGTAGCGATTGCTGTAAAGGCAGGAGTCCATGAAGGAGAGGGCCACCTGCCGGGCCAGATGCTCCACCGCCGCGGGCTCGGCCGCGTTGGTTTGCAGCTCACGCCAGCGATTCAGATAGATTTCCGGGTTCATGCGTCTCTTTTTCCCAAAGGGCCAGCACCGCCGTCAGCACCTCTTCCGGGGCAATGGCGGTCATGCATTTGTGATCGGTCGGACAGACGGACAGATGGCACGGCGAACAGTCCAGTTCTTTCCGGACAACCACGGTTTTTTCCAGATTGTCGTTGGTATAGGCCGGGTCGGTTGACCCCATAATTACCACCACCGGCACGTCAAAGGCAACCGCATAATGCCGGGGGCCGGTATCATTGGTCACCAGCAGGTTGCAGCGACGGATGAGCGGCTTTAACCGGGCCAGGTCGACGTGATCCCCGGCGGTGTTGACGATTTCCGCCCGCGACTGCGTAACAATGGATTCGGCAATGGCGGCCTCTCCCGGCCCGGCGAAAAGCATCAGGCGGCAGTGCAGCCGGTCCTGCAGCAGTTCCGCCAGCCGGGCAAAATAGTCGGGAGGCCAGCACTTGGAGGCGCCGAAACGGGCCCCGGGGTTTATGCCAACTACCGGCTCCGAATCAGCAATACCGTATTTTTTCAAAAGGTTGTCGGCAAAGGCCTGCTCCGCTTCGGTAATGAACAGCTCCGGGCGGGTGGTCGACGGCAGTTTCAACTCCAGCCAGCGGGCCAGATTCAAATAATGTTCCGGCATGGGACACGGTTTGCTCCCGGCTACGGCTTTGGGATGCCGGGGTCCCCCGGACAGCAGCAGGCCGTGCCCGCTTTGCCGGTAGCCGTAAAGCCGCTTGACGCCGCCCAGGCGGGCGGTGAGCAAAGCCCGGGAAGAGCGGGGCAGAATGAAAGCGGTCTTTACCCGGGCCGCCCGGATGTCCCGGGCCAGCCGGAAAAACCCGCCGACGGTTTTATCCTCGGCGGAGATGAGACCGTCAAACCAGGGGTTTCCGTCCAGAATTTTGGCGGCATAGGCCCGTACACAGCCATACAGACGGGCCCGGGGAAAACTGTTCCGGATAGATCGGTAAAACGGCACCGCCATTACCACGTCCCCCACCCAGTTGGGCACACGGATCATCATGATTTCGGTGGTTTCCGGATCCAGTGGCGTCCTCATTTTCCACTGATCCCAAAATCTTGTGTATTTTCTCTATATTGCATGTTTCCTATTCTACCGGCTGGAGAGGAGCGGCTCAAGAATTTTTTCGCCGGGCGCAACGATGGCCGCTTTCCCCTTTTGCCGGCGCGGACGGTAAACGAATTTTTATCCTTTTTGTTTTCCGAAAGGTTTGAACACCTTAATCAGGGCGGGAAGAAGGAAAAGATCCGCCAAGAGCGCGGAAACCATGGTAATGGCGGCAAGGATTCCAAAATAAACGATGGGCTTAAACGTGGATACGGTCAGCACGATAAAGCCAAAAAACAGCACCACGGAGGTAATGGTGATGGGCGGCCCCACCTGACGAATGGTCAGGTCGATGGCTTCCTCGTACCGCCTTGTCTGCTGGTAACAAAGTTTGAAACGGCTGATAAAATGAATCGTATCATCTACGGCCAGACCGATGGCGACAGAAGCGACAATCACCGTTCCAAAATCGAGATTAATTCCGGCCCAGCCCATAATGCCGAAGGACAGAAAAATCGGCGTGAGGTTGGGGACCATGGCCAGCAGACCAAGGCGAAACGATCTTACGAGTAAAGAGATAAGGAGAAAGATGACAACCAGGGCCAGCCCAAATCCTTTGATCTGGCTTTCAATAATATAGCCCACGGCATTGACGTAAAGTTTCATTATTCCGGTCAATTGAACGTTTACCGCTCTGCCTCCGAAAATACGCGCGATATGCTTCTGGATGTCCCGGGAAAGTTCCATCATGCGGGTGCTGTCCAGGTTGAGCAGGCGACCGTGGATACGGGCGGCCGCAAAGGTGGTGATATCCAGATAATCATCCAGGCTGTCGCCGCTGATAAGCACGAACTGTGCCACCATAGCGCTTGTTTCCGGCAGGCGATAGTATTTTTCATCATTGTCGCGCATCACTTTGTAAATTTCTTTGAGGTAATCATTGACGGAAAAGGTTTTAACAACTTCCGGGTATTCCGAAAGCACTTGCTGGAGCTGGTCAATCCGGTGAAGACATTCCGGGTCAAGGAAGGCGTCCGGCTCCCCGGTTAGCAGCACTTCCACCGACATGGTGCCGGTCAGATGATCTTCAATAAACCGGACCGAGGACGGATAAGGGTGGTCCTGCGGGAAATAATTGATTTCATTGGTGTTTACCTTGATGCGATGAATGCCGGCCAAAGAGACAAGCGCCACCAGCAGGGCCACAACAAGATTCAGCCCCACATACCGGCGGTTTATTTCGACCACTCGCTCCATGGCTCTGGAGAGGATTACGTGGGAAACGCTGGCATCCGGTTGTTCAGACATTCCGGATAATGCCGGCGGCTGTTTACGGAAAGTCAGCACCAGCATCATGATGACCATGTTGACGAAAAGCGTAAGGAGCATGGCCAGTCCGGAAAACAAGCCAAAATTTTTGACCGGCACCAGCTGCGAGACCATCATACTCATAAACCCTGCGGCGGTGGTGATGCTGGTAAAAAAACAGGGCACCGCCACCAGGGTAAATGCCTTGCGCGCCGCGATGGTATTTCCTTTTCCCCGTTTGAACTGGTGGAGAAACTCGGAAATCAGGTGTACGGCATCGGCAATGCCGATCACCAGCACCAGGGAGGCGATGATGGAAATGACCATATTGTAGGAGGCGCCAAAAACCGGCAGCATGGCGTGGGTCCAGATATTGGCGATGACAATAATCACCAGGGGTGCCAGGACATAGATGATCCGCCGAAAGCTCAGGTACAGAAAGACAATCAGAAAGGCAAAACATAACGCATACTCCACCACCGTATCGTCGATGCTGGCCTTATCTTCTTCCCCCACAAGAATCGTACTGCCGGCAATCTTGAAATCATACCGGCCGCTGCCCCGTTCCTGCCGGCAGATATTATAAATCCGATCCGTAAGCCGGCGCTGGTAATTTTCCTCTTCGGGTTCGGCGGCAACCTCGATCAAAAGCGCCGTGGTTTTCCCGTCCCGGGAGACCACATTGTCGACGAACAGCGGATTGGAAAGAATCCGCCGTTTCTTTTTTTCCATCTCCGGGGCCGAGGAAGGAATTGTTTTAAACAGTTCCGTGATAAATAAGGTATTCTGCTCGGAGCGAAAATCGTCGATATTGGTCAGGGAAGTAACTTCACTGACATCCGGCAACCGGGAAAATCTTCGGGTGAGTTTTTTGATCTTGTGTAATACTTCGGCGGTAAACAGGTTCTCGGTTTGAAAGGCAACGACGACGAATTCATCTCCCCCGAAGCAGGCTTTCAGTTGATCATAGGTGATTTTTCCCGGATCATCCTTTCGAAACCAGACTTCAAACGAATTGTCGATCTTTAAACCGGGAAGGTATTGCCGGCCGTCGATGGACAGGCCCAACAGCAAAAACAGCCCGAGCAGCGTCAACAACGTTATCACCAGGGCATACAAAAGAGGATGCCGCTGGATATTATCCGCGATTTTTCCCGTTATGATCGACATGTCGACAACAATAAAGAAAGAAGTTGCTTTTTCGATTGTTTTCTATAGTGAATGCGGCTCTGGATGTCAATATTTTTGCAGGCACCCCATATGGATCGGCGTTTTGATGAAATCATCAGGCCGTTTCAAAAAGAAGGAGAATCGTCCGCTTAATCCGCAAAAACGGTACCGGCCATTTCCATGGAAGCAAAAACATTGAATTTCTTGAAAAAACAAAAAAAGTGCTTGCATTGGGGGAAAAAAAGGCTTATGCTCCTACCACTCAATAAGCGCCCGCCCGAAATACCGGCGGGTTGATTACAACACGCTGCAGGAACACCCATTGCTTCAATGGCTCCCCTTCAGGTAAGTAAAGCAATTGAGAATTTTTTTAAGAAAGGAGGAAGCTGTTATGGCCAATGGAACGGTAAAATGGTTTAACGACAGAAAAGGGTTCGGGTTTATCGAGCAGGAAGACGGCCCGGATGTTTTTGTCCATCATTCATCAATCAATGCGTCGGGATTTAAATCCCTTAACGATGGTGACCGGGTTACCTTTGACTTGGAGCAGGGCGCGAAAGGCCCCTCCGCGGTTAATGTTACCGTGGTATAACCATCAGTATTTGATAACAGGGGCGTTCCTTCGAATAACGGGGGAACGCCCTTTTTTACACTGAATCCGGAGGAAATTGCTTGGCAAAATCCAATTATCAATTTCAGAAACGCCAGAAAGAACTGGCCAAAAAAAGAAAAAAAGAGGAAAAGCGGCAGCGAAAGCTGGAAAAAAAGGCCACAGAAACGGAAAACACCGAAAGCGCCGAAAATTCGGCAGACAGCGAGCCGCCGGCCTGACCCCAACTGCCGGACAGCGAAGAAACGCCCATGCTTCCGCTTCATATCTGTCATATCAACCTGGCCAAGGGCTTCCGGGGCGGCGAACGCCAGACTTGGCTGCTGATCAACGCTCTGGCCGGGCAGCTGCAACAGACGGTGGTACTGCGACGGGGCTCGCCCCTGAAGCCCATGCTGGAATCCCTCCCCGACGTCTCGGTGCGGGAGATCGGCAAGCCCTTCTTCATTCACGCTTTACCGTTGCGGGGACTTTCTCTGCTTCATGCCCACGAATCCAAAGCCGCCCATATCGCCTTTATGGCGCACCGTCTTTATAAAACCCCTTATATAATTACCCGGCGGGTTCCCAATCCCCTGAAAACCAATTTCTTCACCCGCGGAACCCATGTGCGGGCCGCCACGGTGGTGGCCATTTCCCGGGAAATCCGGCGACTGCTTGTCGATTATGACAAGCGTTTGGACCCGGAGGTCATTTACAGTTCTTTCGCCGGCCTGCCCACCAGTGAAAATTCCGTCCGACGGCTGCAGGAAGCCTACCGGGACCGGTTTGTGGTGGGGCACGTGGGCGCATTAGTGAATCGGCACAAAGGGCAAATTTATATCATCCACACGGCCCGGCGGATGCAGGAAACCCATCCGGACATTCTCTTTCTTTTTCTGGGCCGGGGCGAAGATGAACAGTGGTTCCGGCAGGAAGCGGCCGACCTGGAAAACGTGGAATTTGCGGGCTTCAAGGAAAACATCGGTGACTATTACCGGATACTGGACCTGTTTGTCTATCCTTCCATGTATGAAGGATTGGGGTCTGCCGTGTTGGACGCCTTTTTCTTCCAGCTGCCGGTGATTGCCACCAACGTGGGCGGCCTTCCGGAAATGGTCATAGACGGGCAGACCGGCCTGCTGGTCTCCCCCCGGGACGAAGCGGCCCTGTATGACAAAATCGTGGAACTGTATCAGGACCGGGAGAAGGCCCGCCGTTTGGCGAAAAACGGCCATCAGTCCCTGCAAGCCTTCGATATTGCCGCCGCCAGAGAGAAGTATCTGCAATTGTACCGGAAGTATGCCGCAGAATAAAAAAAGCGGCAAAACCTTGCAAAACGCCTTCGCCCTCTTTATACTTCCTTTTTTTTAGAAAAAAACCAGAAAAGGAGAAAGATGCCATGAAAATCGCCATCCCCACCGCAGCAGGCAAGCTGACCCTGCATTTCGGCCATTGCCAGGAATTTGCCATCCTTGACGTGGAAGACGGCGCCGTCACCAGCAAGGAGTTTCTTACCCCCCCGCCCCATGAACCGGGCGTACTTCCCCGGTGGCTGCACGACCAGGGGGCCGATATGGTTATTGCCGGAGGCATGGGCCACCGGGCCATCGACCTCTTTCAGCAGGCCGGAATTAAGGTCATTACCGGCGCGCCGGCGGAAGATCCGGAAGTGCTGGCTAAAAGCTACCTGGCAGGCACCCTGCAGATCGGTGACAATGCCTGTTCCGGCGGACATGGAGACAGTGAGTGCGGGGGGCACGCCCACTGACCGGGCGGAACCCCTTAACCTCAGGACACCAGATCCTTGTGTTGGGCCGCCGCCAGCCGGGCGATCCAGTCCGAAGGAGTCCGGGTCAGGCGGCCGTTGCTGATCCGATGACTGAAATAGAGCCAGCGGGCCAGCACTCCGGGCACCACCAGAAACCGCTTTTTTTCTATGGCCTTGACGATGGTCCGGGCCACATATTCCGGTTTCAGTAGTCCGGCCAGTCGTTTGACAGCCCGCCCCTCGGGGGGCAGGGTTCGGGCTTCTTCTTCAATAAACGGCGTTTTGACCTCCGGCGGACACACGACGGTGACCGCGATATTGTGCCGCCGGAATTCGCTGCGCAGGCATTCGGAAAAGCCTACCAGGGCATACTTGGAAGTGCAGTAGAGACTGTAGCCGAACATCCCCATCAGTCCCGCGGCGGAAGACAGATTGACAATATGGCCGCCCCCGTTTTTCTTCATGTGCGGTAACAGGGCGCTGATAATGTTCCGGGGTCCGTAAACATTAATCTTCATGACCGCATCAAAGCTTTCGTAGGAAAGATTTTCAAAATAGCCCGCTTTGCCGATACCGGCACTGTTAATCAGGATATCGGGTAGGCCAAAACGGTTCACGGCGTCTTTGATTTTTTTCTGCACATCGTCATTGTCCGCCACGTCCAAGGACACTGTGTCCACGGAAACATCAACACCGCCTGCTTGCGCCCGTATCCGGCTACAGGCTTCATCCAGCCCGGCCTGCCCCCGGGCCATCAGGACCAGGCGACAGCCCCGGGCCGCCAGCAAGTGGGCCGTCTCCAGGCCGATACCGCTGGAGCCGCCGGTAATAAAAACGCATTTGCCATCAAAGAAAGACATTTGTTTTCCCCTCTTTCATTAACTGGTTTTCTATATAGGCTTTGGTGGCTGTCATCCCCTCTTCATAGGAAACGTTTGGCGTATACCCCAGCTCGTTTCGCATCCTGTCATTGGGAAAGCGGTTGTCCGAACCAACCAGGTTCAGGGCATCCCGGGTAAGGGGTGGTCGCTTTTTGATGCCCAGCAGTTTCCAGACACCTTCTCCGATACGGGCGCCCAGAGCGGCTGCCGGCCGGGGAATGGACTTGAGGCGGGAGGCTCCGATCATATGCGCCAGATCGGTAAAATATTTTCGCCAGGTCACCGACAGTCCGTCGCAGGCGTTGTAGGCCCGGCCCACGGCAGACGCGGTGGCTCCGGCCAGCAAAAGCACCTCCGCCACGTTGTCTACATAGCCCAGGCCGGCATTCATATCACCGCCCCCTACCAATACGGGGGCGCTGCTGCGAAGCAACGGCAGCACATCCCGCAGCCAGGGGCCGGACCCCGGGCCATACACGTTCCCCGGACGAACAACGGTCAAGCTCATATTCTGCTGACGATAATACTCCCAGGCCAGTTTTTCCTGGGCCTGCTTGGTTCGGCTGTAGGGCCCAAAGGTCCGGCCGTAGCCGGCATCTTCTCCGCAGACCCGCTTTCGGATATTGTCCCCATAAACCGCGATACTGGATGCCAGCACGACCCGCGCGTTTTGCTCCACCGCTTGTTCGAATACCCTGCGACTGCCTTCCACCGTCAGGGCCCAGTATCGTTTTTCATCGCCCCAGTCCGAAACCACTGCGGCCAGATGAATAATGGTCCCGGCGCCGTCGGCCGCTTCCCGCACACCGGCTCCATCCGTCAGGCTTCCGCGCACCACCTTCACCCGGTCCGTCCATTCTTCCGGAAGCGCTTCTTCCGGTAACACCAGGGCCTTGACGGCCATATTGGTTTCCAGCAGTTTATGAACCACCCGCTGCCCGATAAAGCCGGTGGCCCCGGTGACCAGCACCGGCTGAGCCACGGCTTCCAGATCATTCATTATTTTCCCCTCCATGCGGTTAAACAGCTAATTTTTTAACATTGTATTCCTGCGTCCGTAAAAATGGCCCGGCCCCGGGCCAGAACGTCTTTATCCGCAAAACAGGTCATGGCCGGGTCCTGTTTGTATGGATTGGCTACCCCGATCTTATCGCTTTTTTCATGCCAGAGCGGGTTATATCTCAGCAGTTGGGCTGTTTTCACGCCCTGCTGTTTTAAAAAATTTGCGATGCCCCGCAGGTTATTGTCCGAATCCGTGATGCCGGGAATCAACGGGATTCGCGGTAAAAGCGTTTTGCCGTTCGCCTCAGCGGCTTTGGCCAGTTGCGTAAAGTTATCCAGAATGGTCTCATTGGGCAGGCCGCAGTATTTTTTGTGTCGGTCGCTGTCGATCAGTTTAATGTCAAAATATATAGCATCACAATAGGGATAAATTTTCCCCATAAACGGATCGCGCTTGAACTGGCCGCAGGTTTCAACCAGGGTATGAATCCCCCGTTGCTGCAATTCTGCCAGCAGTTTTGATGAAAAATCCATGTAAAGCGTGGGTTCGCCGCCGGACAGAGTTACCCCGCCGCCGGAAGTATCAAAAAACGGTTTGTCCGGCAAAATGATTTCCAGCACCTGGTCCACCGTCCGGAAATTGCCCACCCGCTCAAGCGCCCCGGAGGGACAGGCGTCCACACATAAAAAACAGAGGGTACAGCGCTCCCGATTCACATAAAAAGGATTATCGGCGGACAGCGCCCCTTCCGGGCAGACCTGGCGGCAGGCGCCGCAGCCCACACAAGCGTTTGCGTCAAAGGCGATCTCCGGAACGCTCTGCTTGCTTTCCGGGTTGTGGCACCAGACACAGGAAAGGGGGCAGCCCTTGAAAAAGACCACGGAGCGGATGCCCGGCCCGTCGTCCAGGCTGTTGCCCTTGACCTCCAGAACCAGAACGGATTCCTGTGTCTGCCGGCTGTCTTGCTGCATCATCGTTACAGTCCGTATTCCGCCCGCTCGATCAACTCCATCTGCATATCCCGGTTCAAGGTGACAAAGTAGGCGTTATATCCGGAAATGCGAACCAGCAGGTTCTGATAGTTTTCCGGATGTTCCATGGCGTCCCGGAGGGTGTCCGAGGAGACCACATTGAGCTGCATCTGCATTCCGCCCAGCTCACTGTAAGTTCTGGCGTAGGCATAGATATGGTCCACCGTCTGCTGCGCCGATTCTCCGGCGGCGGGCACCACTTTCACGTTAAAGGCGATGTTGTTGTTCATGTGCGCCGCTTTAAGTCCGGCCACATCCCGCAGATTGTCCAGAAGGTTTCTGGAGGCGTGCGGTTCCGGGGTAAGTCCCGGGGTAAAGGCCTTGCCCGCCAGCCGTCCGGAGGGCAGAGCGCCGGTCAAAGAGCCGAAAGCCACATGGTTGGACATGGACCAGAAGCCCGCTGTGTAGCGACCGCCGCGATAATTGCGCTGTTCCCAGAAGAGGTCGTGGGCCAGTTTGGTAATCCGGTTGGCCAGGGCCAGGGCTTCGGCGTTGCCGGACCCGAACAGCGGCACCTTGGTCTTGACCCGGGCCAGCAGAGCGGCGTCATTTGCAAAATTGGCGTTAACCGCCTGCCATAACTGCGCAAAAGAAACGCCGCCGTCTTCAAAAACCAGTTTTTTAATCACCATCAGCGAATCGGTAATGTCGGCCAGCCCGATGCAGGCCGTTCCGGAAGAGTTGTATCGGGCTCCACCGCGGGTTACATCGCGGCCGCTTTGCAGGGGGCCGTCCATGAGGGCGGAAATATAGGGCGTAGGACGGAGAAACTGGTGGGCTTCCCCCAGAAAATTATTATAGCGGCAGGTCTCTTGTACCAGAAAGCCGAGCTGGGCGGCAAAGGCGGCAAAAAAGGCTTCGAAATCGGAGAAATCCCCGGCTTCCACCGCCCCGGTTGTCGGTCCCAGATCCCAGCGCATCAGGGGATGGCGGCCGTTGTTCAAAGCCATTTCCAGAGCCGCCACCATGTTGAACATCATGCAGTTGGTATGTCCGATATGGCGACCGGAAAGGGTGGGTTCCACACAGCCGGTGGCCGACCAGTCCCGCAGATGTTCGGGAGGATAGTCAAAATCCGCCAGAGCGGTCATGACCGCCTCGTCGTTATGAATGGACGGGGTGGCGATGGTATTCAAATTGACCTCGCACAACCGCTTCAGATAGGTGGCGCTGTTTTTGCGGAGATGATAGCGGGCGTTGACATTGGGATCGCGGAGGCAGAGCATTTCCGTGACCTTCAGCAATATATAGGTCATGTCGTTGACCGCGTCTTCGCCCGCCGGGGTCACCCCCCCCAGGGTAATGGCCTGATCGGAGGAACTGCCGCCGAAAAGGTAGTTGCCGATGTCCGGCACCAGCGGCAGATGATCGGTGCAGCGCATATAAAAGCAGCCGATCAGCTCCAGCGCATGATGAACAAAGGCTTTGCGCTCCGCCTCGCCGGAACATTTTTCCATATCCGCGGCAAAGTAGGGCTGCAGCCATTGATCCAGGCGGCCCAGGGAAAATCCGGCGTTGGTGTTTTCCATGTGCACCCCCACCCACAGAATCCACATGGCGTTTACCGCTTCATCCAGGGTGATACAGGGGTTTTCCGGCACCCGGGCGCAGATATCCGCCAGCCGGCCCAGCTCTTCCTTGCGGGCCGGGTCTGTTTCCTGCCCGGCCTGCTCTTGGGCCTTGCGGGAAAGATTGCGGGCATAGGCGTTGATCCCCTCCAGACAGATGGTCATGGCCCGCAGGGTATGGCGTTTCTGCTGGTCCGTCTCGGGGGTCTCGGCCAGCTCCGCCGCAATATCGGCCATAATCCCCCTGGTTCCCTGCGCCAGTACCCGGGGATAATCGATAATGGTATGGGACAGGGCTACGGTTTTCCACAAAAAGCAGGCGGCAAACCGTTCATCCAGCTTCTGGCAAAGGGGATAATCTCTGTTTTTTCGCACCCATTCCCGGAAATTGCGATGCACCCAGAAGGGAAACACCTGGTGATGCAGCACCTCAATTGTCTCGGCCGAGACATCATAGGGATTTAAAGGGCGATAAGGCGCGGTTATCAGCTCCCCCCAGATCATGGTCCCGTGGGCGTCGGGATACAACACCACGCCCACCTCCTGGTCGGTGGTGGTGCCGGCGATCAAATCGTTTTTGCGGATCCGCGGCCGACGGTTTTCCATCAGGAATTGAAATGCCTGGGCCTGGCGCAGTTCCGGCACCCAGGGATGGCCCTGCCGGTCGATTTCAAACCCGTTTTCCCGGAACCAACGGGTCAGGAGCTGGGGGCGTTCATGACACAGGGCGGCCCGGGTGGTCAAATGATCCCGGAGAAACTGCTGCACCCGGGGAAAGTCGTCCAGCCCGTAGTCAGACAGGCGGGGATCGGTCAGCCAGCGGACGCCGGCATCTTCAGAAGCCGCCGTTTCCGCGGCGGCCTGCAGTCGTTTTTTCTTGGCCTGGTCAACGCTGCGCCGGGCCGCCCGGTCCCGGTCATAATCTCTTTTCTGGGTGCGGGTCTCTTTCCGCAGTTTTCGAATCTGCACCCCTTTCAACAGCAGAGACAGATAAAAATTGAACAACTGCAGATAGCCCAGGTTGCCGCGGGTGACCATCCGGTTTTCCATCAGCGTCAGCATCAGTTCATTGGGCGGCCGGGTAACGGCTTCGGCCAGAGCAGCCTCATCAACAAAAATCAATTGGGCGTCCAGCGTCTCCGGTCTGTTCCTGACGACCCGGACGCGACCGTTTTCAAACCGCAGGGCCTGGCGAACGCTCCCGCTTTCCGTTGCAATGCCGAAAGTAAAATCAAACCAGCCGTCATTGTGCTTGAGATATTTTTTCAAAGCGGGCCGGAAGGTAAAGCTGGCGGCAAAAAAACGCAAAAACAGATGGGTCAGAAGGTTGGTAAAACCTTTTTTGGCAGGCGCTGCTGTCATGGTACCACCTCCTTTATTTATAAATAGGCCAGAAGACCGGCATCCACCCGCTGCTTCAAGTCGAAAATATCGTCCATCAGATCGGATGTCCGCGCTTTGATAAACTCCTCCACGTCGCCCAAAACCTCATGAAACAGCCGACTGTTATAAAGGGTGATAAATCCGTGCATATCCGACCAGAACCGGACCACCTGATAAAGGACAAACGCTTCTTTTCGGCTGCTGTTGCCGACAATATAGTCACGGATGAGGTCGACAAAAAGGGCCAGGCATTTCAGTGCGTTCTGTTTTTCATCAGAGGCGGTGGGCTCCATGTCCGTGCCCACATAATCCAGGTATTTGGGGGTGTGGAGATTGAACATGATGTCGTAATAACTGGGATAGCGCAGACCGAATTGGATATAGGCCGCGATCATGGCCCGCAAACGATCTTCAACGGGTTCGGCGGGAATATCCGGGGCCGTCATCATGGCATACAGCATTTGAAAGCCCCGCACCCGGATCATGAGATTGAGTTCATCTTTATTGGCGTAATAGTTGTAAATGGTGGTTGCGGTAACGCCTAAACGAGCGGCGATTTTGCGGATACTGAGATTGTTGAACCCTTCCTGGACAATAATATCCAGCGCGGTTTCAAGGATACGCTGCCGCATGCGCTCAATTTCTGCGGCTGTCATAGGGGCTTTGGGCATAACGAACTGCTCCTTTTTAAGATAACGCTGTTATTTTAACAGCGTTATCTTAAAAATCAAGCAATTTTCAGCCTGCTCTTCTGCCCTATGGCAAAACCCCGATAAAACAGTTGCCACCGGAGGAGGAACCGAAGCCTCCCCCGCCATCATCATTGCCAATGGCGTCCATGGGCCGGGGCGGAGAATCGCTGCCGGCGGCATCGGCCAAAGCTTCGGCCGGAGACAGGAGTGTTTTCGCCACCGCCCGGGCGTTATCCATACCCGCCGCCAGCAAAACATCCGGATTGTCCAGGCAGGCCTGGGCACTGACAGAAAACCGCAAATTCACATTTTTCTGTTTGGCCCGGACCCAGTAACCGTACCCGGAAATCAACATGGTGGTATCCTCGGCATAAGCGCCATCAATCCATTCCCACAGCCGGATATCAACATAAGGATTGGTTTCATCCAGGTTGGCGATCCGCTCGGGGCCGAAGACAACCTGACCGGTATCATCATAGACCACCACTTCCACGTCACTCCAGCGGTAATTCCGGTCGTTGGGCGGACCGATCATGTTCCAGCCATTGTTGTTGTCACTGTTGAATTTCAAAGGAACATCCACATCTTCGGTGATGGTCACCGGCACCCCCTGGATGTCCACCGTCAGGCCGTTTCTGGCCAGAAACCACACAGCGCCGCCTGGATACAAACTGAAATCCGGATATTCCCGGTAGTCCCCCCCGTTCCACTTGGGGTCATAGGCGCCGATACGGTAATGGGCGGCATCATAACCGCCGGCCAGATCATCACCAATAACAGCCGATGCCGCCGGGTTGTCGGGAATGTGATGTTGACAGGATAACATGCGATAGTCCGCCGCCGTTATCCCCGGAGGAAGCGGCGGTGCCTCGTCCGTCTGCTGATAACCGACGATAAATACATTTTTTACGGAATCCTCTTCGCTTTGGCCATTGGCGGAAACCGCTCGAACAACAGTGCTTTGAACTTCTCCGCCGCCATTGTCCGACCAGGTGAAACTCTTGCTGCCGGCATCCCGATAGCCCACGATCCATTCATAGGCCAGACCTGGCGTCAGATCTTCAGCGGGCAGGGTGTACGCCGTCAAATCGTCGGTCGACAAGTGCACAAACGAATCCGGATAATCACTGCAACCAAAAGCGTTGCGGTCCGCCCGGCGGATGAACCAGTAACTGTCCTGATGGCCGTCTCCCTCGGGATCGAAAAAGGCCCCGGCCTGCAGGGTTATGGTATCCCCAGGTGCGAACAACTGAAAGGGCGCCGGAGAAACATACTGCGGCGGATCGGGTGGCAGATTGTCGGTATGGATTACGCTGACGTCCTCGGGATCCAGACCGTCATAACCGCCATCATCGCTGATGGCCGAGGCAATGACAACAGTATACGTCATATCTTTTTCGGCCATATTATCCTGCCCGAAAACCGTCACGGTCTGAGGTTCATTCCAATTGTCGGGGGTAAAGGTCAACCATTGCGGAGAAACAATACCGGCATCCGGATCGGAACTGGCCAGGGAAATTTCCACCATCGCCGTGGGCTGACTGCCCAGCACCACCGTAAAGGTGTCATTTCCGCCACTTTGAGAGGTCTTCAACGCGGAAGTATAGGAAACGAGAATGCCGGCACTGTCATCGTCCAGATTGGTCACCTTGACGTCCGGCGGCTCCTGAATACCATAATTGGCGTCATCGCTGGTAACCGTGGTGCTGATAAAACAGGAAACATCGCCGTCCGCCATACTATCGTCCACCCCCGTCACCGTGACGGTCTGGGGCGTATCCCAGTTGCCGGGGGTGAACGTCAAAGAAGCCGGCGACACGGTTACTTCGCCGGTATCCGAAGACGAAAGGGATATACGTACCTCGGCTGCGGGCTGCGTCTCCAGCACCACCGTGAAGGTATCGCTGCCGCCGCCTTCGGTGGTGGTCAGCCCCTGCGCCGGGTCCACAGAGACCCCGGCGATGTCATTATCGCGGTTGACCACGCTGACATCAGGTGCATTTAGACCGTCATACTGGGCATCGCTGCTGCCGGCGGGATGAAGTATAATGGTATAATCAATGAACCCGTCCACGCTGTTGTCATCCACTCCCGTCACGGTGACGGTCTGCGGCGTATCCCAGTTGTCGGGGGTAAACGACAACGACGAGGGAGAGACGGTTCCTTCGCCGGTATCCGAGGAAGACAAAGAAATATTCACATCGGCTGCGGGTTGTTTGTTCAGCACCACCGTAAAGGTATCGCTGGTCCCCTCTTCGGCCGTCGACAGCGTATCCGTGGGATGGACCGTAATACCGGCCACGGCTTCATTGTCCAGGTTGGTGACCGTAACATCTGCAGGATTTAAACCGTCATAATCATCATCGCCACTGACCGCCGGTTCGGTTATAATGTGATAAACAACATCGCCGTCCATGAGGCTGTCATCTACACCGGTCACAGTGACCGGTTGCGGTATACTCCAGTCGCTGAGGTTGAAGGTCAGCCCGGTCGGAAAGGCGGTGCCTTCGTCCGGATTGTCACTGTACAGAGAGATATCCACCGGGGCTTGGGGCTGCGATTGCAGGACCACGGTAAAGGTGACGCTGCCGCCGTCTTCCGTGGTATAAATGTCGCTGGTGGGGGAAACCCGGATGCCGCCGGTAAAGGGCAGCGGTTCATGCTCGTAACAACCCATGTCCGGCGCCGCGCCCAGCGGCCGGGCATGTCCGTCCAGATCCGTGGTAAGGGGGGAGCCGATGGCCGTGTCCACGGAAGGAGAATCGGTCGGCAGGTGATAATCGAAGCCGGCGGGGTTGGTGTACAGCGGATCGGCGCTGATACAATGGGGGCCGGGGGTGAGATCCCCGCTGTAATTGGCGGTGGCATGCCCCCAGACGTTGTTGTAATCCAGAACGGGCGCCGGCGTGCCAAGTATGGTAAAAATCCCATAGTCAAAACCGGTAATGTTGTTGTACCGGATATCCGGCATCAGCGTTACCTGATCCTGCTCCAAGGCGATGCCATAGGCCAACCCGCCGTCGATGGTATTGTGATAAATGTTTGGGGAAGCCGAACCGCCCATATTCAACCCACCAATATAAATACCGATATCCATGGCCTCGGATACGTTTTCGTAGATAAGGTTGTTGATAATATCCGGGGAACAGTCAGCCATATCACCGAAGATATAAATTCCGATATAATTGTCCCAGACTTTGTTTTGCCGGACAGCGTTGGTGTTGTCGCAATTTACCAGCCAAACGCCCTGGAAGTTATCATGCAGATCGCAGTGCATAACCGTGGTGTTGGTGGTCTCATAAAGCCGGATGCCGCTGTCAGCAAAATTTCTGATTTCCAGATCGGCCAGATGAAAGTTGTCCGTTAAATCGGCTTGAAATCCGAAATCCCAGCTCTCTCCTCCCCCGTCAGTGCCGTCGATAATGGTCTGCCCGGCGCCGGCCCCCTGGATAGTGATATTATCGTTGTAGACAACCAGCGGGTCCTGTGGCTCACCATTGGCCGTGCTGTAAACGCCGGCGGCCACATGCAGGGTGTCCCCGGCGTTTAGCTGGGACACCGCATAGTGCAGGGTCTGCCAGGGGTTACCCGCCGAACCGTCTCCGGTGATATCGCTGCCGGTATTGATATTTACATAATACTCGGCCGGCGTCAGGGATTCCGTGAAAACAACTACGTCACCGCTGCTGTTGCCGGCCACCACCATGGCCCGGCCGTCAGCGAGAAAATCCAGGGCGGCGTCCTCCAGGGCATCGGAATGGACGGTTTCCTGCTGCCAGGTCGCGCCGTCCCAGCGCTGAAGTTCAAGCGCGTTACTGTTCACATAGCAAATGACCGGATAACCGTCCGCGTCAAATTCAAGATCCGTATTGACGATGTCTACCGGACTGGGCAAAACGGTTTCCGTATTCCAGGAACTGCCGTCATAAACGGCGTAGTACAAACCGACCATGGCGGTACCCGCCAGATAACTGATGGCGGGGTAGCCGCCCGGGGTAAACGCCAGATCAATGCCCATGAAACTGGGCATGGAGTCCACCTGTTCGGGATTCCAGGAACTGCCGTCATACCAGGTATAGACCAGAGCGGAAGACGGACCGTCCTGATCTTCAAAAGCCACCGCCGGGTCGCTCGCCGGGGTGAACGCCAGGCTGGGAGCGGCATTGTTGGCGTCGCTGTCAATGACGCTCTGGTTCCAGTTGAAACCGTCAAATTCCGCGTAAACGGCTTCGTAGGTTTCAGCGTTGATATACGCCGCCACCGGATAATCGCCGCCGTCATAAGCGTGGGAGGTGCCGCTCAAACCACTCATCCAGTAATCAACACTTTCCGGACTCCAGCTGGCGCCGTCGTAAAAGGTGCAGTAAAGGGTGGTATCACCGGCGGTGCCCTCGCCGTGGGTGCCGTAGGTGATGGACGGGTACCCGTTAAAAGGGTCGATGGCCAGGGAGGGCTCGTCCCCGTCGGCGTAAGAACCACTGGCAGCGGTTTCAACCACCCAGCCGCCCCCGGCATCCTGGGCATACCCCAGTTGATTGAGGGAATACCGATAATAAGCAATATGGGGCACATCACAGGAATCGATGAGCAGATCCACGTCGGGTTCCCCCGCATCCAGGACCCCGGGCTCGACCGTGGTCGCGTCCCAGCCGGAAGGACCGGGACCTCCGGCGGCAGCAACCGCGGCTGCCGCCAAAAAAACCACAACGGTAAAAATCAGGGTCCGTACAATCAGCCCGTTTTTTTTCATGACGTTTATCTCCTGCTGTATGTCATTACTAAGATTTAACGGCTTTGGGAAATGTCGCCATCTCCTTTTTCAACACCGTTGCTGTCTTTAGACTTAGGGATGAGCCGGCATATCCGGCAGCCGGGGAAAGGGCGCCGGCGGTTTTATCTCGTCTGCCGGATCATCGTTGTTGGTATCGTCCGGTCCGGGATCGTCAATCGGCGGCGGCAGCGGCCTGGTCGGTCCGCCGGAAGACAGAAACGGCAGCGACGGCCCTGGAAACCCTCCGGGAGACTCCGGACTTCCGCCGTGGGGCACATACCCGCCCCCCGGTCCAGCCGGACCGGAGGGGCCGCCGGTACCACCACCGTCGGATGGTATCAGGCCGAGCTCCTCCAGCTTTTGACGGATTTCCTCCTGGGGGACATCCTCCGGATTGCCGAGAACTTCTCCCAGCACGGCAATCAACTGTTGAAAGGAGGTCACGATAACCGGTTCCTGCAGCGGATGGGCCGGATCGATGATCTCCAGAACGGTGTTGCCCAGGGCCGTAATAACGGTCTTGTTGCCCTGCTGACTGACTTCAATAATAAAATCCGATCCCCGCACCCCCACCACGGAGGCTTCGGTTCGAACGTTAAACTGGGAATACTTGTAGTCGGACAGTTTTTTCACAATAAAACGGGCCTTGCCGGCCAGCATGCTGAAAAAGGAATGCCGGTGCCGGGAGCGGGGATTGTAGACACTTTTGTCGATTACCATATGGGTATCCGACGACAGTGTCAGGCTGCTGCCGTCATTAAGAATCAATTCCAGATGACCGTCACCGGCGGTATAGAGGACATCACCACTATACAGATTCATCTTTTGGTATACCCGGTAACCGTGTGTTTCCTTTTCATGCTGAACAACCGCTTTTCCCTGAACCCGCCTGACAGTGCCCACGCTTTGACCGGTACCCGGCCGGTAGGTTTTTTGAATCTTCAGATCGGCCGGTATAATCCCATCCTGGGCCGAAGCCCGGTGGACATTCCCCATCAGAATACCGGCCATCAAGGCCCAACAGCCCAACAGCCCGAGCTTCCAATATTGTTTGCTAGTAAAATTTGCCATAATCATAATCATATACTCCTGATTGGTGAAAATCTGCTTGCCAAGGTTTTATTGCGCAGTTCGGTTCCTTCTTTTACCGGCTACAGTTTGACGGTCAGAAATATTTTGACGGCCTTGCTTTCATACTCGTAATTCTGGTTGTACTGACCGAAATCGTCTATGTCGGAATTGTTCTTCGTGTATTCATAGCCGGCATGGGCCGACACCCTGTCATCAAAAAGGTTCCGGGACAACAAAACGTTTCCGGTATATTTGGTATCATCGCGCAACCGGCCGTAGGTCGAATGGGGATGCTCATATTTTTTCATTTCACATTCGCCGCAGAGGCCGAGAGTAAGTCCCCATCCTATATTAAAGCTGACTGCAAGTTCCGTAGAAACAACATCATAGTCATAATCGTCATGGTCGGCATGGTTTTTTTCATATCCCAGGCCGGCCCGCAGAGACCCCCTGTCTTCCGGCAGGGTATACCGGCTCCGGAAAAAAACTTCATTGGCATAGCCATCCTGATCGGAGTCATACATATTGTTGTCCCGCTGATGGTTACCGGAAAGTTCGGCCAGAAAAGCGCCAAACTCCCGGCTGATGGTGGCTTTTACCTCATTCCGGCAAAGGTAGCTTTCCGAATCCAGCCAGTAGTAGTCTGGATTGTAGGAAAGGGAAAAGGTATAGTTGCCGATCCGATACCGGGCGTACAGATCCAGAAGACTGCCGGTTAAATCAAATTCATCAAAATCGTCATGCAGGGTTACATAATGACTGTATCCGGCGCCCAGGACAAAATTGTCTGTTTTGACAATATCATAGGCTCCGGAGACATAACCGCTTAGAATATGATCTTCTTCATGGGCGTAAAGATCATTATTGTCAACCGGCTCCAGCACTTCATTGTCGTCATACTCCCAGCCCACTTTGGCCACCAGCGAATAGCGGCGCTTTCGGCGTTCGTTTTCGCGGATTCTTTCCAGCAGATCGGCGGCAGCCCGGCGCAAATCATCATCGTCGGCTTTTTCTTTCACCCGCATTAACGTCTCTTTGGCCGCGACCACATTCCGGAGCTGCAAAGAACACATTCCGGCCCAATAGTCGGCATTGTAACGAACAGCAGTCTTCAACTGCGCCGTCTTTCGGAAAGAGTGTAAAGCCGGTTCATATTGGGCCTGTTTATAGCTTGTCATGCCGGCGTAATAATGGGCCAGGGCATTATCGGGTTCAGCGGCCGTCAGTTTTGCAAACAGTTCGGCCGCAACCGGAAAATTATCCCGCTTATAGTGAAGATAGGCCCAGTTATAGGCCAGATCCGGCAAATCCGGATCCAAACCGACCGCCTTTTCCAAATAAACGGCGGCCTGCTCATAATCACCGGCCTGCAAATAGACTTTGCCCAGGTAATAATGGGCATAGGCATTGTTTTTCTCAAAAGAAAGCGCCCTGGTA
>CAZWCS010000020.1:0-40600 GCA_964632805.1 uncultured Desulfobacterales bacterium | reverse complement strand
TTTATAGCGGAAACACCATATGTTGTATAGACCCATTAGAATGCCGGAAGAGCCAGAATTGGGAGATTATCCGATTACCTTGGTACGTTCCATACAACAATGCCGAAAAATTCTACAACAATCAGTCAGAGGGATAAGACGTTGCGGTTTATTAGCCAGTGCCGGCGCAAGCAGATTGATTGCTGAAGGACTTGGGGTGTCTCTGACGGTTCAAGACAAAACCAGAATAGCTCACTGGTATCTCCAACCTCATGGGGATTACCGTTCTTCAAACTCTTTAGAAGTAACAGCCAATGAATACACTTGCCAAGGTTTAGAAATCGACTTTGCAGGTGTTTGTTGGGGTGGTGATCTGGCAAGGGACTCGAATCAGTCGGGATGGTTATTCCGTCGGCTTCATAAAACTACTTGGCAAAATGTCCACAATGATGACCTTCGTAGGTATATTCTTAACAAGTACCGGGTATTTTTAACCAGAGCAAGGGAGGGGCTGGTGATCTTTGTGCCATGTGGTGACAGTGGTGATAGCACTCGAGTTCCTGGTACTTATGAAGCCATAGCAGACTATTTGATTTTATGTGGTGTGAATTTATCTAAAGATGCACAGGAATTTCAATAATAACAACAATCCACTGCTCTCCTGGAAACCCCTTTCCGGCTGTACCATTGAATGCACGATAAATCTGGCGCGGCTGTTTGATACGGACCGGCAGCGCAGGCGGTTTGAAGCCCGGTGGCCGGATTTTCTGGCCTCTGACCCATATAATCCCCAAGTCTACCGCAAAACAAAAAACCGACTGGTCTATCGCTCGGAGCAACTGATTCCGCCGAAGAGGGACCGGCGGCCGCCTTTGCTGCTGGTGTTCGGCAATCCCGCCACCTGTTCGGTGGTCGCGGGCTGCTTTTTTTCCTTTGATGAAAAGCGGGGGGAGCACCGTTTCTGGAAGCAAATTCTGCAGCCGGCCGGGGTGATTGACCTGCCGCATGACGCAGGGCGGCCGGCAACGACGCGGAACCGGCAGCGGCGGCAGGCCTTGCTGAACGGAGATTACAATTCCCGGTTTCGCCTGGGGTGGAATGTGCTGGTGTCCATGCCCAGCGGGGCCAGTGTGAAAGACTGGAGCGGGGTGGCCGGGATTCAGCGACTGCTGGGCGCGGCGGCCTTGCGGAAACTGGAAGCGGAAGACGCCCGGCGGGTGATCGACAGCGCCCGGGAATTTGTCAAGCCCGGGGGCGCGGTGATCGCCTTTCAGAAAGATGCCTGGAACCGCCTGAAGTCGGGAAGTGATCCGGACTATTGCCTGGCGGCGGCCCGGGCGGGAACCCTGCGGGGAACGCTGGCGGGCCGGAAGAAGGTGCCGCTGCTTTGTGCCCCGCCCACGCGGTTGCCATCGGTGTGCCGCCGGGGAGTGGAACAGCTGGTGGCGGAGCTTGTCTGCGGGGAGGCAGGTATTTTGCAGACAAGGCGGCAGGGATTGCTTCGTCGCTTCGCTCCTCGCAATGACAAAAAATAAGGTGGTCGGCAGACAAGGCGGCAGGGATTGCTTCCGCCTTCGCCAAGGCTACGGCGGGCAAGTCGGCGCAATGACAAATCGGGTTTTCGGTAATGCGGTTTCGGCCGGCTTGTGGTACCATGACGAAAATCAACTTTCCAACCCATTTTTTTTGAAAGGATGAGGCCATGGCCAAAATGAAAGAGATCAAAGCCAAAGACATGAAGGTGAAGAAGTTTATTGCCGACAAAGTTGCCGATATCCAGGCGGCGGTAGGCGACGGCCTGGCCGTCAACGCCCTTTCCGGGGGGGTGGATTCTTCGGTGGTGACCGTGCTGGGGCACAAGGCCCTGGGCAAGCAGTTGAAAACCTATTTTATCGACAACGGCATCATGCGGGAGCGCGAACCCGCCAGGGTGGTGGCGGCTTTCAAGAAAATGGGTATTTCCGTGGAGATCGTGGATGCCTCCAAGGCTTTTTTCAAGGCGCTGAAAGGGGTAACCGATCCGGAGGAAAAGCGGGAGGCCATTACCCAGGCCTTTTACAAAGATGTGTTCGGCAAGCTGGTGGTGAAAAGCAAGGCCAAACACCTGCTGCAGGGCACCATTCTGACGGACGTGGATGAAACCGTGGCGGGCATCAAGCGGCAGCACAACGTGTTTGCCCAACTGGGCATTGATCCCGAAAAAGCCTTCGGCTACCAGATACTGGAGCCGCTCATTGAACTGCGCAAGGACGGGGTGCGCAAGGTGGGGCGCGGGCTGGGCCTGCCGGAAACGATTTTCAACCGCATTCCCTTTCCCGGGCCGGCCCTGGCCGCCCGGGTGATCGGCGAGGTGACCCCGCAGAAAATTGCGCTGGTGCGCAAAGCCACCGCCATTACCGAGCGGGCGCTGAAAGAGGTCAAGGCCTTTCAGTACCTGGCCATTCTCCATGAAGACCGGGTGACCGGTATGCGCAACAAGCAGCGGGTATATGGACACCAGATCGAGATTCGCTGCTGGGACAGCCTGGACGCGCGCAAGGCCAGACCCACCCGGCTGTCCTTTGACCTGCTGGAAACCGTGGCCACCCGCATTACCCGCAATATTCCGGAAGTGGTCAGCGTGACCTACAACATTACTTCCAAACCCACCTCGACCATTGAGGCGGTGTGACCTGAGACGGGACAGGGCATGGATAAAACAAACTGGATGGCGATCCGGCGGTATCGCTGGTGGATTTTTCTCGTTCTGGGCCTGGCCTATTTTCTGGTCTATTTTCATCGCCTCTCGCTGTCGGTGGTGGCCGATGACCTGGTGCGGGATTTCCGGACTTCGGCCGGGACCTTGGGGCTGCTGGGTTCCATCTATTTTTACTGCTACGCGGTGATGCAGCTTCCGGCCGGGCTGCTGGCCGACTCCATCGGACCGCGGCGGACGGTGTTTGCTTTTCTGCTGGTGGCGGCGGCCGGCAGCGTCTGTTTCGGCCTGGCCCCCAATATCGGGACCGCCTTTGCCGGCCGGGTGCTGGTGGGTTTCGGGGTGTCCATGGTGTTTATTCCCACCATGAAGATTCTGGCCCAGTGGTACCGGGCGGATGAATTCGCCTCCATGGCGGGCATTCTGAACGCCGTGGGCGGGGCGGGGGTGCTGGCCGGTACCTGGCTGCTGGGCCTGCTGGCCACCGGACTGGGCTGGCGGATTTCCTTTGAATTGATCGGCGCGGCCACCCTGGTGATCGCGGGGCTGGCCCGGGTGGTGGTGCGCGACCGGCCGCAGGACAAGGGCTGGCCATCCATTGAGGAGATTGAGGCCCGGAGCGGATCATTTGCCCCGCCGGAAGAGATTCCCCTGCTGACGGGGGTCCGGCGGGTGGTATCGGAAAAGTATTTCTGGCCGGTGGCGGTGTGGTTCTTTTTTGACTGCGGCCTGTTTTTCGGGTTCGGGGGACTCTGGGGCGGACCGTACCTGATGCATGTCTATGACCTGTCCCGGGCCGAAGCCGGGGCCATTCTGAGTATGATCGCCTGGGGCATGATCATCGGCAGCCCCCTGATGGGCTATGTGTCCGACCGGGTGCTGAAAAGCCGCAAAAAACCGTTTGTTCTCTGCGCCCTGGTGCTGTCCGGGGAGATGCTGTTTCTGTATCTGCATCCCGCGGGGCTGCCGGTGCCGGCGCTGTATGGTGTTTTTTTCCTGTTTTCGGTGTGCGCTTCGGCCATTGTGGTGATGGGTTTTACCACCACCAAGGAGCTGTTTCCGGTGGCCATGGCCGGCACTTCGGTGGGGATGGTCAACCTCTTCCCTTTTCTGGGCGGGGCGGTGTATATGCCGTTGCTGGGGCGGGTGCTGGATCGTTTCCCGGCATCGGTGGCCGGGGCCCACTCCCTGGAAGGTTATACCCGGCTGCTGCTGGTGCTTTTGATATCCTCCCTGGTGGCCCTGGGCTGTACGCTGATGATGAAAGAAACCTTTCCCCGGGAAAAAGAGTAAGGGCCGGGGATGAAATGCGGGCTCAGGTGTTCTGTCGGACTTTGTATCCGCAACGCCCGGCCAGTTCCACGGCCGCCTTGCGGACATGATCGTAATAAGTGGCATATTTTTCCCGCAGGGTGGGAAAATAAAGGCTGTCGTCAACAGCGCTGGCCAGGGTCTGGGCGTAGGGAAAAAAATTTCGGAAGAGGGTGGTGTCGTGCCGGGCGGCCAGGTTTTTCAGTTCCTGATTATGCAACTGGTATTGCCGGGTCCGCCGGTCGGTTTTGTTTAACAGAATGCCGGCCAGTTCCGGCAGCGGATCACTGGAATCGGTTATCCCCCGGGCGTGTTGAATCATGTTAAAGGTGTCGGTCATGGCATTGATGGCAATGCGGCTGGATTCCGAGGGAATCAGAATGTAGTCAGCCGCCCGGAGCCCTGCCAGGGCGATTTTATTGCGCTTGTCGACCCCGGCGGGCGTATCGATAAAGATAATGTCGAATTTTTTGCGAAGGGCGTTGGTCAGCAATTTGACCAGTCGGAGGCAATCCCGCTGATTGTAGTCGCTTTCAATATCGATAGCGCTGTCGCGTTCCTGCACCATGACCCAGAGTTCGCCCAACGGGATTCGCCGGGTCTGGGTTCGGCCCGGTTCTCGTTTCAGGAGATAATGGGTAATATTTTCCTTTTTTTTGTTCTTGATGTTTTTGAACATGTGCGAAACGGTCTGTTTACCGGATTTGGCCTCCGCCACCCGGTGGATGCCCAGCAGGGAGGTGGCTGAGCTGGATTGGCTGTCCAGGTCCACAACCACAACTTTGGCGTTTTTTTTGGCAATTTTGGTGGAGGAGAAAAAATCCGCCAGAAAAACCGACAGGGTTGATTTTCCTACCCCGCCTTTGTTGTTGTAGACCGCAATTACCGCCATTTCCGCCCCCCGTGTGTCTGTTTCCTGTTTGGTTTTACCGGAACGGGCCGATTCAGATTTTTCATGTTACCGGTTCTGTATGATGGTTTCGCTTCATTCCGGTTTCCTTCATTTATGGTAACGTATAATTTTTCCTTATGTTTTCAATGCTTATCCTGTTACGGCGATTCTGTCAAGGCGTAGGACAATCCGCCGCTGACGGTTTTGTCAAATTTGGACCATGACCGCAACGTTTCTCCCTGCAAAGAGATCACACAGTGGAATCAAAGCGGGTCAGGAAGGTATCAATACCGGGGAAGGGCGGTGGAACGGATGGAAAATATTGACACACAGGGACGATTTTGCTATAAATACCGGATTATAAGTGAAGCTTTCCTGCTTTTTATATCAATTTTGCTTATTTCCATCCGGGAAACTGTAATGCGATGTCCCAAGTGCGGCGTTGAACAGCAGAACACCAATACGGAATGTCTGAACTGCGGCCTTATTTTCCAGAAATACCGGGAACGGCAGGAGAGAAAAGCGGCCGGCGCCCCGGATGAAGAGAATCCCGTCATCTTTTATGAGGATAACCCCACAAATATTTCGGAGTATATTCAACACATTTTTTTCCATGTGGAACCGGAAAACAATCCGCTGATTGTCTGGGCCCGGGTTGGTTTTTTTCTCGTCATTCTGGTCTGGGGTCTGAAATTTATCTTTACCCCCTTCCAGACCAACTATGCCTTGGTGTCGGTCTGGCATCATGTTAACCTGCCCTTCCATGAGGCGGGTCATATCATTTTCAGGCCGTTTGGCAGATTTATCACTTCGCTGGGCGGGAGCCTGGGACAGCTTTTAATGCCGTGTATCTGTATGGCCGTATTTCTGTTGAAAACCAGAGATACCTTTGCCGCCTCTTTTACCCTGTGGTGGCTGGGTGAAAACTTCATGGATCTGGCGCCCTACATTAATGATGCCAAGGCGCTGGTTCTGCCGCTGGTCGGCGGCAATACCGGCCGGACCTCTCCCTATGGATTTCATGACTGGGAATTTATTTTAAGAGAAGCCGGTTTGCTGAAGCATTATCACGGTATCGCCTGGACCGCTCAGATCATCGGCATCGTTCTTATGATCTGCTCTTTTTTCTGGGGGGGATATATTCTTTATAAGCAACTTCGGCAACTTCGTTCGCAGAAGCAGTAAAACTGTAAAAACAAAGGAGAGATCATTATGAAAAGGCACCGATTGATCCCAGCGGCCCTGTCTGCTACGCTGGTTGCGTTGCTGTTCAGTATGAGCGGCTGTTCGTCCTATAAAACGGATTTTTATTTTAACGGTGAAAAGTACAGTCACGTTAAAAAAATGTCCGGCGGGGAGATCACCAATCATTTTTATACCGCCGGTGGGGAAGACATGAACAGCGCCGAAAATTTTATCCAGATACTGGAGTTCAGCGACAAAATAAGCCAATCCGACTGGTCCAAAAATTTGCAGCCGCTTTTAAAGCGGTATGGACTGAGCCCCGCCGGTGACCGGGAATTTGAAATGACCGGTCGGATGGAACAGTCCGGCTTTTTTTTCAAGACGTATGGCGCGCCGGTTGTGGTCAAGGGGAAAGACTGCATGGCCTTTTTTGTAACCCTGACCGACCGGGAAGGGTATAAAGAAGCGCGGCATGCAGGCGATAACTCCGCGGACATCAGTATTATCGAGGAATTAAAAGCCATTGAGCTTGGCTGATCATAGAACCTTCCTGTTATTCGAGCATGCGGGGTCTGAACGGAGCGCTTCAGATTTTCCGGAATGCTACAATGGCGGGGCCCCGGAGTCATGAAGAAGAAAGCAGCCCGATTTATCCAGAATAGTACGCTTATGCTGGCCAGTATAATCGTGGTGTTGTTGCTGTTCGAGGGGTACCTGCGGCTGACAGGCTACTTCCCGGCTGTCTCTGTACCGGCCGGTTTGTTTACAAATCATCCCCGGACAGGGGTGACGCTTCGCCCGAATTTTTCGGGAATCTCCGGTTTCCGAAAAGACGTGGCGGAAAAAGTGACCTATACGATAAATTCCCAGGGCATACGGGCTCCGTATGATTTTTCGCAGAAAGCGGAGAAGGTGTCGCAGCGGATTTTCATGATCGGCGATTCGTTTGCTTTCGGTAGCAACGTGAATGAAGAAGATACATATTCCCGGTTACTTCAGAATCGTTTGCAGGCGCACGGCCGCTCCGTGGAAGTGGTCAATCTCGGCGTCCCGGGATTCGGTACCGAACAGGCCTTTGAAAGAATGCGGGAATATGCGGACTTGCTGGGGGTGCCGGACATTGTCATGTATATGTTTTGTCCCAATGACCCCCTGGATAATATTGCGGGAAAGAAGGAAGTGGTCAACGGCATCCGGATGGATTCGGACCTGCGGGCCAAACTTCTGCTTTCGCTGGTGGGCCATGCTTATTACAGAAGCCGCCTGCTGGCCCTGTTTCTTGATCATCTGTATCTGGCCCGTTTTCATCCGCACCACGGGAAAAAACCGGAATCGCCACGGCGTTCGGACGGAAAAAATTCTTTTAACGGTGCCGAAAGCATGCAGGTTTCGGATATTCGTCAGCAAGAGGATTTCCGTAGCACCGTCGCTTCTCTCAACCGAATGATTGCCTGGGCCCGGAAAAATCAAGTTCATTTTTTTGTTATGACCACCTCTCCTTCCCGATACGCGCGGCCCCTGAAAGAATTTTTGGAAAAGCGGGACGTTATCCTGCTGGAAGCAAGGGAGGTGTTTTCCCGCCGGAATGCGGAACCGTCCGCGCTGGTACTGGCAGACGGGCATTGGAATAAAAGGGGGCACGCCCTTGTCGCACAAGGGATCGAGAAACTGTTGCTTCGGCAGGCATGGATTGCACGGTCTGGTGCGCAAAATACCGGCCGCGAGGGGCCGCTGTGAAAAAAAAATCGCTGGACCGCGGGTTTTCCGGTACAGCAGCCGGCCGGACGCCGCGGGATTTGTACCTGTCGATCCGGTCTTATATAATGCGGTTTGCGCCGGTAACACGAATATCTGATGCGTTGCCGGGATATTTTATCCAATACTTGAGGCCAACCGGATACAATGGAATTCGATGGAGTCAGTCTAGTCATCCCGTATTACAGAGACAGGGATAATGCCCGCCGCTGCCTGGATGCCATATATGCAGCCATTTTGCGGTTATCAACAGCAGACCGGGACCTGATTGAAGTTATTCTGGTTGACGATGCCAGCCCGCAACCTTTTGATTATCCCTCTTCACCGATCCCTTTTTCCGCAGTCAGGCTCGAAAAAAACCGGGGTGCCGGGGCTGCCAGAAACGCCGGAGTAACCCGGTCAAAATTCAGCCATCTTTTGTTTGTTGATTCTGATGTGATGCTGGAGGATAACTATCTGAGACTTCTTTTTGCGATTTTGCGGAAAAAAGAGGTCTGTGTTTTGCAGGGCGTTACCAGCAGTGTACCAGCCAATGACCCTCCTGCTTTGTTTCATCATTATATGGCTGTTTCATCCAGTCTTCTGCATAGACAGTATTGCAGGTTTTTTCTCCTGACGCTCTGTATGACGGTTAATAAGTCGTTTTTTCTGAAGATTGGCGGGTTTTCGGAAAATTATTCCGGCAGCGGCGGGGAAGAGTATGAATTGTCCGTAAGAGCATGGGCAGAAACACCAGGCCCGATTTTACTGGAGCCCGCCCTTGTCTGTCGGCATCACTACCCCCGTCTGCTGACGCGGGCAAAACGGGTTATGATACGAAGCGCCCGTTTCCGGCGATCTTTTTTTTTTCACAGCGGTCTGCCCTGGTTCCTGACGGTTCAACCCGGTCTCCGTGTTATATTTTCCGTATTATTAACTTTTTTTTTGTTGATGGTTTTCATCCGTCCTCTTTGGGCCGGGTTTTTTTATATCTTCATCGGAGCGCTTTTTTTTGTTGCAGATTGGGATCTGTCTGCGCGTCTGGTGCGAAAAAAATCGTGGCGGCTTGCCGTGGTCTCGGTATTTTTCAGGCAGGTTGAGTACCTGTCTGTTTTCTGCGGTCTGCTGCTTGGTTTTATAAGAAGATTGTCACAATGATTGGTGAATTTAATTTTTTCTTCTCAAAATCACCTGTTTATCTGATTTTTCATGCAACCAACCGGTGTAACTTGAAATGCGTTCATTGTTTTAATTATGAGACAAGAAACCGGGAGATGGATGTCTTGTCTCTCGAAGAAATTGATCGCATCGCATCCAATCTTGGCCATGTGAAATATCTGACGCTGGGTGGCGGGGAGCCGATGCTGCGTTCGGACATTGGTGACATCCCTCCGATATTTTATCGGAAAAACGGGTTGCACATTCTGAATCTGGCAACCAACGGGTGGTTTACAGATGAGACGGTCAACTTTGTTGATTCGGTCTTGACGACCTGTCCCGATTTGAAGATCAATGTCGGGGTGTCAATTGACGGGCCTGAAGAGATGCACGATCGGCTCCGAGGCAGGCAGGGCAGCTATGAAAGAGCTCTGGCTACACTCTCCTCTTTGAAAAAGATGGTGCCGGGAAAGTTTCGACGACGGCTGTTTGTGATGGTAAACGGGGCCTATCACGCCCAAAACGCCGGGGCTTTATTGCCCGTGGCGGAATACTGCGCCAGAAATCTGGGCGTCCCCTATTATGTAGGGCTTATTCGGGGAAGGGTCGCCGACAACGCATTGAAAAAAATTGATATAGAGCATTTCCGGCAGATTCGCAGGAAGATGCAGACGCTGATAAAAGAACAGTTGCCCCTTGATTATCCCTTCCGCCCGGTCCGCCTGGCGGTTGATGAGGTTGTGGCCGATATCGTTTATCATAGTTATAAGTATAATAAATGTCTTGTCCCCTGCTTGGCGGGCAGAAAAAGTCTGCTGCTGGCGGCTGACGGCACGTTGCCGCTTTGTGAAATGCTTGATGTTAGGCTGGGGAATGTCCGCCAGGCTGGTTACGACCCCATGGCAATTTTGAGAAGCAGAGCGGCGCGTCGTGAGATTCGGAAAATAACGGCAGACAAGTGCCATTGTACCTGGGAGTGCTTTCAGGCGGTGAATGTTATTTTTTATCCCCGGCTGTATCCCCGGCTGGCTGTCAAGGCGTTACGCAATTATTGCCATCGAAGACACTTTGACTGAAATTTCCGCGCGGCACCTGGGGATTTGTGCCTGTCGATCCGGTCTTATATAATGCGGTTTGCGCCGGTTTGTGTTAGGATAATTCCGATTGATTTTTTTCCATTTCAGCGATGAGAAGCGCCGGGTCTATGACGCAACTGCAATTGTTCACCAGTAACCGACTGGAAAATCTGGTCCGGCTTCTGGCCGGGGGGCTGCAGGAGCAGTCGCTGTCTTCGCCTCTGGTTCAGGAGGTGCTGGTGGTGCAGAGCGCCGGTATGAAGCGCTGGCTTTCCCTGCAACTGGCCCGATCGCTGGGCGTATGCGCCAACACCCGCTTTGTCTTTCCCAACCATCTGCTGCAGGAGATTCTGGAGGCGCAGTTTCCCGGGGAGTTTTCCGAGCGCGAGCTGCTGACAGTGGACATTATGACCTGGCGGCTGATACCCCTGTTGGCGGGCCTGAAGCGGGAAGGGGCGCAGGCGGCCCCGGCGGCCTATTTGGCGGACGAAGATGAGCGCAAGCGTTATCAACTGGCTGCCCGGCTGGCGGACACTTTTGACCAGTATTTGATTTTCCGGCCACAGATGATTTTCGACTGGGAAGCCGGACGGGTGGGCGAAGATGCCGATGAACAATGGCAGGCCGATTTGTGGCGAAAGCTGACGGCGACCGCCGGCCGCAGCCACCGCGCGGCCTGGTGGAGAATGTTTTTGGAGTCGGCGCAGGCAAAGCGCCTGGACGCGACCGGGTTGCCGGAACGGGTGTCGGTTTTCGGAATATCCGCCCTGCCGGCCTTTCATGTCCGGTTTTTGGCGGCTCTGGCCCGGTATGTGCCGGTGAACCTGTATATCATGAATCCCTGCCGGGAATACTGGGGAGATATTTTGTCCGACGGGGAGCTGGAATGGGTAGAGAAAAAGGCCGACCGCCTGGGGATTGCCCCGGCGGATATGCACCCGGAGCAGGGCAATTCCCTGCTGGCCTCCATGGGACGGGTGGCCCGGGATTTTCTGGATCTGCTGCAGGAGACGGACTGCCGGGAGGAATCATGGTTTGTAGAGCCGGGGCGGGAGACCCTGTTGACCTGCCTGCAGTCCGATATTCTGGAACTGACCGGCCCGGAGACGGGCACTGCGGAGGCCCTTCCAGAGACCCCATTTCCGGACGGGTATACGGCCGACCAGACGCTGACCATTGACTGTTGCCACAGCCGTCTCCGGGAAGTGGAAGTTCTGCATGACCGGCTGCTTGATCTGTTTGCATCCGAATCCGGCCTGGCCCCGGAAGAAGTGCTGGTGATGGCGCCGGACATCGAACAGTACCTGCCTTATATTGAAGCCGTCTTTTCCGCCCGGTTGCCGGAAGCGGCAGGGATTCCCTATACGGTGGCCGACCGCAGTCCCCGCGCTTCCAGTGCGGTAATTGACTGGGTGCTGCGTTTTTTTTCCCTGGCCGAATCCCGGTTTGATGCATCTACGGTACTGGAGGCCCTGGAACCGGATTTTGTCCGGCGGCGATTCGACCTGGCGCAAAGCGATCTGGAACAGATCCGCCGTTGGGTCAGCGAGGCGGGTGTTCGCTGGGGCATTGACGGCGACTTTAAGGCCGCCTGCGGGGTGCCGGATTTCTCCGAGAACACCTGGCAGAGCGGTCTGGACCGGTTGTTGCTGGGCTGGGCGCTGCCGCGGGAGGGAGACCGGCTGTTTTCCGGGATATTGCCTTATGATGAACTGGAAGGCACCCGGGTGGAAGTGCTGAACAACTTTTTCCGGATCTGGGAGGTGCTTTTGGATTTCCGGGAGCGGCTGGCGGGACGTCATCCGCTGGAAGACTGGCAGGAAATTCTGCTGGGTCTTATCGAAACCTTTCTGTCCGGGGAAGGGGAAGTCGAGGCGGACCTGCAACCGTTGCGACAGCTGGCTGTCCGCCTGGGGGAAATGGCGGAGGCGGCCGGGTTTACCGGGGCGGTGGGCGCGGGGGTGGTTCGCACCTATCTGGAATTTTATCTCAATCGCCCGGTGGAGGGGACCGCCTTTATCACCGGGGGGGTGACCTTTTGTTCCCTGCTTCCCATGCGCAGCATTCCCTTTTCCGTAGTGTGCCTGCTGGGGTTGAACGGCGACGGCTACCCCCGTTGCACGCGGCCGCCTATGTTTGATCGCATTTCCCGCCAGCCCCGGCGCGGGGACCGTTCCAAGCGGCTGGATGATCGTTACCTGTTTCTGGAAACCCTGTTGTCCGCCCGGAAGCGGCTGTATATCAGCTATGTGGGCTTTGACATGAAGGATAACTCCCTGCTGCCGCCTTCGGTGCTGGTGAGTGAACTGCTGGATTATGTGGCCGCCCGGTTCGGAAAAACGGTGGCCGAAGGGATTCGGACCGAGCATCGCTTGCAGCCCTTCCACCCCGATTATTTTCGGGCGGAAAGCGGTTTGTTCAGCTATTTTGCCGATTATTACCGGGCCGCCGAAAGTCTGGTGCGATCGGAGGAAGAACCGCTTACCTTTGATGCCGCCGTTGTGGAGGCCCCGGCGGAGACGGAGACGACGCTTTTGCTGGAGGATTTGTGCCGGTTTTTCGAACACCCCGTCAAATATTTCTGCCGAAACCGTCTGGGAATTTCTCTGGACGATGAACCGGAAGCGGTGGCGGACAGCGAGCCGTTTGCCTTGCAGGGGCTGGAACAGTATCAGGTGAACCGGGATCTGATCGCCCGGCGGCTGGCCGGGGAGGCGCCGGAGAAGGTGTATGCCGCCTTGAAGGCCGCAGGGCGGCTGCCTCACGGGGAACCGGGGCGGTGCTGGTTTGCGCAATTGCAGCGGGAAGCGGACACCTTTGCAGCGGCGGTGCAGGAGTTTACCGGCGGCCGGCCGGGGCGGGAGATGTCGCTGGATATCACCCTGAACGGGTGGCGTCTGGCGGGCAGGGTGGAAAATCTGTATGAACCGGGCTGGTTTCGGTACCGGTATGCCGCAACCCGTGTGATTGATCGTTTGTCTGCCTGGATTCTTCATCTGGCGGTGAATACCGCCCGGGAGGACGGGTCGCGGGGATACTGGGCGGCAAAAGACGGCTGGTATGTTTTTGCACCTGTGAAAGACAGCCGGGAGCAGCTGCAAGCCCTTCTGGATATCTATGTCGAAGGTCAGACCCGGCTGCTGCACTTTTTTCCGCGAAGTGCCGGGGAATATGTGAGAAAGAAGCGGACGCAGAAAAGCCGCCGGGCCGCTCTGGGAGCGGCCGTCCGCAGCTGGACGGGCGGTTATAATAGCCGGCCGGAAAGGCTGGACCCTTATTACCGCCTGTGTTTTGGAAAGATCGTACCCCTGGATGACGATTTTGAAAACCTGGCCGAGGCCGTGCTGGGGCCGCTGGAAGAATATGTGGGGGCGCTATGAGCCGGTTTGCCGCTTTTGATCTTTTGCAGACGCCTCTGGCCGGGGTTAACCTGGTGGAGGCCAGCGCCGGGACCGGCAAAACTTACTCCATTACCGGTCTGTATCTGCGCCTGATCGCGGAGCAGGATCTGGACGTGGCCTCCATTCTGGTGGTGACCTTTACCGAAGCAGCCACTCAGGAATTAAAAGACCGCGTTCGGCGAAGGCTGGCCGAGGCGGTAGCCGTGTTTCAATCCGGCCGGAGAAGCGACGATGCTTTTCTGGAAGGTTTGCGGCAGCAACTGGCTTACCGGCGGGAAGCGGCCGGCCGCAGTCTGGAGCGGGCGTTGCGGGGATTTGACCGGGCTTCCATTTTCACCATTCATGGCTTCTGCCGGCGCATTCTGAGCGAATACGCCTTTGAAAGCGGCCTGGTTTTTGACGCCGAGGTGGTGACCAGCCAGGAAGACCTGAAACGGGAGATTGCCGCTGATTTCTGGCGCAATCGTTTTTACCGGTCCGCGCCGCTGTTTGTCCGCCATGCCGTGATGGAAAGAAAACTTTCGCCGGAAAAGCTGGCGCTGCTGATCAGCGGCCAGCGGCTGTCGCCGGAGCTGCGGGTGCGGCCGCATCCGAAAGCAGAAAAAGAGCTGGAACTGCAACAGCAGTCGCTGGAGAAGACATTTGCAAACACGTTTGTCGAGCTGACGGCGGAGTGGAGCCGGTGGCGTTCCGCCATTATTGAGATTCTGGAGCATTCTCCGGCCTTGAACCGGCAGCGCTATAACAAGAAGGCCGTGGCCGCCCTGATTTCCGACATGGACGCCTATACCGAGGAACCTTGCGGCGTTCCCGGTCTGTTTACAAATTTTGAACGATTCACCACCGATTATATGACCGGCAGTCTCAAGAAGGGGCACACGGCGGTGGAACACGAATTTTTCGATTGCTGTCAGGCGCATCAGACGGCCGCCCGAAAACTTTCGGAAATTCTGGATTTGCGGGTAGCGGCAGTGAAAGCGGCCTTTATCGCTTATGCCCGAACGGAACTGGGGAAACGCAAAGCAAATCGGAATCTGCTGTATTTTGATGATTTGATTTTGAACCTGCATCGCGCCCTGCGGGGCGACTCGGGAAAATGGCTGGCCAGAATCATCAGCCGACGTTTTCCGGCGGCTTTGATCGACGAATTTCAGGACACGGATACCGTGCAGTACGATATTTTTTCTACAATTTTCCGTGGCCGCGCCCGGGCATTGTTTCTGATCGGTGATCCCAAACAGGCCATTTACGGATTCCGGGGGGCGGATATTTTTGCCTACCTCCAGGCGGTTCAGGAGACCGAAACCGCCTACACTCTGGCGGAGAACTGGCGCTCCGCCCCCGCCCTGGTGCACAGCGTGAACCGCCTTTTTCAGGATCTGGTCGATCCTTTTATCTATCGGTCCATTCGTTACTATGCGGTGCGTCCGTCCGGGGCCGCGGAAATTGCTCCGTTTATCGTGGATGGCATCGCAGCTTCGGGATTGGAAATCCGGCTGCTGGAAGCCGACAATTTTCCCGAGACCGCGACGATTGATGAGTGGCGGTCGGTAGTCGCCGCGGATACCGCCGACCAGATCGCAAGGCTGCTGGAAGGGGCGCAGCAGGGAACGGTTCTGCTGAGCGGGCGGCCGTTGGTGGAAGCGGATATCGCCGTGCTGGTGCGCAAAAATGACGAGGCGGAGTTGATTCAGAAACATTTGCGGCGGCGGGGGGTGTACGGGATTATTCTCAAAACCGGAAATGTTTTTGACACCCATGAAGCCTTTGAACTGCAGGTTCTGCTGGAGGCCCTGGCCTTTGCCGACGACGAGAAACGGATCCGGGCCGCCCTGGCCACGGACATGCTGGGCGGGACCGCCGCAGACATCGACCGGTTGAACAAAGAAGAATATTTTCTGGAAGCGCGCCTGGCGGATTTCGGCCGTTACCGGGAACAGTGGCAGCGGCGCGGATTCATGCGCATGATGATGGGTTTTCTCCACCGGGAGGCGGTACTGCCCCGGCTGATGAATTTTTCCGACGGAGAGCGGCGCTGCACCAATCTGTTTCATCTTGCCGAATTGCTGCACCAGGCTTCCCTGCAGGAAGCTTCCGGACCGGTGACTGCCGGTCTGCTGCAGTGGCTGCGGCGTCGGCGGCACAGCCGGGGCGAAGAAGCCGAAGAACATCAGCTGCGTCTGGCCAGTGATGACCAGGCGGTGAAAATCATTACTATTCACAAAAGCAAGGGACTGCAGTATCCGGTGGTGTTCTGTCCTTTTCTGTGGACACCTCCACCGCGGGGCACATCGAGTGACGAGGCGGGCGTACTGTTTCACGATGAGAGTGACCGGCGGACCCTGACCCTGGATTTTTATCCCGGAGATCATCCGGAGGGAGAAGCCGGGCGGCACCTGTGGGAGCGGGAGCGGTTTGCCGAAGAAATGCGGTTGCTGTATGTGGCCCTGACCCGGGCCCGGAACCGTTGCCAGGTACCGGTGGTTCCGGATAAGGCCGGCAACACCGCTTTGTGGAATTTGTTGACCCGGGGGAAAGAAGAAGACCTGGCGGCGCATCTGGCGAAAGCCGGTGAGGGCGTGACGGTCAGTTATGCCCGGCCGGGGGAAGGTGGCCCATATTTTGCGGCCAGACCGGAATTGGCCGCAGAAGTACTGGCCTGCCGGTTTTTTTCCGGAGAGATTCGTCAGGACTGGCGGGTCATGAGTTTTTCCGCCATGCGCGGTGCTCCCGCAATGATGGAAGAGTCCTTTTGGATCAAGCGGGACACCGCCGGTCCTGGAGCGGCGGCCGAAGCGGCCGATGGCCGAATGAACCAGGCGGCGGTAATGGAAACCGGTATGGCCGGGTTTCCCCGGGGCGCGGCCGCGGGATTGTGTCTGCATGAACTGCTGGAGCATCTGGATTTTACCTGCACGGATGAAGAATACCGGCGCAGGCAGGTGGCCATCCGGCTGGGACGTTACAACTTCGATCTTTGCTGGCAGGAAGCGGTCTGTGGAATGCTGGGCGACCTGCTGGCGGTGGAACTTGCTCCGGGCGGCGGCGGTTGTCTGGGAACGCTTTCAGGCCGGGAGCGGCTGAACGAGCTGGAGTTTTATTTTCCGCTGAACCGGGTATCGCCGGATATTCTGGCGGACATTTACCGTCGGACATACGCGGCGGCGTCGATGGAAGGGTTTGTCGAAGAGATGGGGCGGTTGCGGTTTTCTCCGGCCCGCGGGTATATGCACGGGTTCATGGACATGGTGTTCCGGCAGGGGGGGCGGTATTTTCTGCTGGACTGGAAATCCAACTATCTGGGGCCGGGGGTCGAAGCATACACCGTTGACCGGCTGGAAGCGGTGATGCAGGCCGAGTATTACCTGCTGCAGTCCCATATTTATACCGTGGCCCTGCATTGCTATCTGCAGCGCCGCCTGCCGGGATATCGCTATGCGGATCATTTCGGGGGAGCGTATTACGTTTTTTTGCGGGGATTGTCCGCAGCGGCCGGCCCCGGCTGTGGTTTATATTTTGAAAAACCGCCGGAAGGGTTTGTGCGGGAATTTACCAGGGAGCTGGTGCGGGTTGCAGGAGAATAAACGGAAGGTCAATTACAGGTGGTCGGGGAAATATTTCGGGTGCCGGAAGCGGCCGGTGCGTTCGGAACTGTGTCGCCGCTTCGCTGTGGTCGCGCTTATTTTTTCCATTGGCGGTAGACGGCCAGTTCGTTCTGGAGAGACTTGACGATCATGGTCAAAACGGACATGTCGTCCAGAAAGCCGCCCAGGGGAAGAAAGTCGGGGATCAGGTCCGCCGGCAGAATAAAATAAAGCAGGCCGCCGCCGATGAGGCCCAGCCGGGAGGGATTGAGGGGGTAGCGTTTTTTGACGGCATCGGAAAAAAGGCTGTACAGTTCCCGGACATTGTTCAGCAGGTCCCTGAAAACCGGCGCGGCACGATTCATGGTTTTTTGAAACGCCTCATCATTGATGTAGTCGTCAAAGTTTTTGTCTTTGGTATATCGCCGCATCCGGTCATATTGTTTGCGCAGTTGAGGGTCCTGCAGGGTCTCCCAGGCCTGGTTCAGCGCCTTGGTCATTTCTTCGGCGTCCGCACCGGCACCGGGATTTTTGTCCGGATGCCATTGTTTCAGCCTGGTCAGGTAAGCGCTGCGGATGGCTTCCACCTCGGCGTCCGGCGATACGCCCAGCAATTGATAGAGGTCTTGGGGAATGTTCACGGTTGTTATCCTTTTTCCTGTGATTTTCGCCATCGGTATGCCGACTGGCAAATTCATAGTATAGAAATAATCGTGATCATACAAAGAAAAAAAATGGCGCCGGGGGTAATTGCGACCGGAGAAAAGTTCTCCTGGGAATTATGTTGTATATTTTGTGCACTATTCCAGCGGTTCCGTGAGCCAGGCCACGGCTTTTTTCATAAAGGCCTGCTGATGGCGGGGATTGCTCATGCGGTGATCGCCGTTTTTCTGGATGATCAGCTCTTTGGGTGAACGACAGCGTTCAAAGATGGTGTGGGCATGTTGGCAGGGAACCACCGGGTCTGCTTCTCCGTGAAAAATCAACACATGGCTGAGCGCCGGCAGGGTATCGGAAAGGTCAAAGCGCAGATCGGTTTCGAAAAATCTTGTCGGCATCTGCTCCAGGACCGGGTCGTTGGATGCTCTGATGGCATTGATGACCGGTACACTTTGCAGGGGGGCGGCCAGGGTAACTCGTTTGATGTCCGGTAATTTTCCGCCGGTGGCCAGGACTACCGTGCCGCCCAGACTGCTGCCGAACAGGCCGGTCAGGCGGGTGATTTCTTCCAAAGATTCCAGAGTGTGAACAGCATCCATCAGATCCCGGCAACGGGCTTCCAGGGACGTGTCCCGGGCGAGATCGCCGGCACTTTCCCCGCAGCCCCGGTGATCAAAGCGGAAGAAGGCCAGGCCGCGGCGGCTGAGCTGGCGGCCCAGTTCGATCTGTTTGGGGGATTCTTTGTCGGAGAAAAGGCCGTGACAGCCGACGACAAAGGGTGCCGGGAGCGTCTGAGGCAGGTGCAGCACGCCCTGCAGACGAAATCCGTTCGAAAAGAATGACAAGGGGCGGGTTGTGCTTTTCATTTTTAATGAGTAATAATCAATAATTGTTAATTTCATTGATAATTTTTTTTATGGCGGCGCCAGGGGAACCGAGGGAAAACGGGAGGCATCGGTATGGGGCAGGAATTTGGCGGCGCTGAAGCGGTTCATGAATTCCTGATTGACATTCAGTTCCAGATAGGTGATGCGGTTGCGGATGTCGGCGATTTCCTGCAGGCAGGCCCGGTCCTGCAACAGCCGGGTAGCGCCTTCCAGGGAACTGTTGCCCAGTACGTGAAAAGTGTCCCGGGGCAGGTCGGGCAGCATGCCGATGGTAATGGCGGATTCCGGATTGATCAGGGAGCCGAAGGTGCCGGCTACATGGAAGGTGTCGATATCCGATAAAGAGATGCCGATGGTGGTGGTAATGGTTCGCAGGATGGTATACATGGCTGCTTTAGAGCGGATGATATTGTCGATATCCAGTTGACTCAGTGTGAGGGGCGCGCCGGTGCCGGACTGTTCCGCCGGTACCACCACCAGATGGCGTATACCGTCAATTTCCGTTATTTTTTCCGGTTTTCGTTCCGGACGCAGTTTGCCGCGAATGTCCAGCAGACCGGCCCGGAAAAGTCCGGCCAGCAGATCGATCAGGGCGGAACCGCAGATCCCCTGGGGAGGAAGATCGTCGATGGTGCCCAGCCCGATTTCTCCGGTTTCAAAATCAAGGTTGACCCGATCAATCACGCCCGGGCCCGCCTTGGCGCCAATGGCGGCCACGCCTCCTTCCAGCGCCGGCCCGGCGGCGCCGGCGCAGGCGATCAGCCAGTTGCGATTTCCCAGAACCACTTCGGCGTTGGTGCCCACGTCCACCAGCAGAGAAACGGATTCCGATTGGTGCAGGCCGGAGTAAAGAATGCCGGCGATCAGGTCACCGCCGAAATAACTGCCGGTATTGGGAAACACAAAAATACGGGCCAGCGGGTTGACCTGCAAACCCAGATCGCCGCCTTTGAAGGTGCCCGGGGTGTTGGTGACCGGAATATACGGTTCCCGGATCATCCAGCGTGGTGAAAGATTGAGAAAAAAGTGGGTCATGGCGGTGTTGCCCGCAACGGCCAGAAGGAAAACAGTATCCGGTGGAATCCGGTTTTTCTTACACAGATCGGCGATATTCCGGTTGAGCCCGTCGATGATCAGGCGGTGCAGCCGTTCCCGGCCGCCGTCGGTTTCGGCGTGGTGGATACGGGTCAGAATGTCGTCTCCTACGGTGGTCTGCGGATTTTCAAAGGAGGTTTCCCCCAGCGGAGCGCCCTTTTCCAGATCAAGCAGGCGGACCACTACCCGGGTGGTACCCAGGTCCACGGCGATCCCCAGGAAGGGGCTGTCCTGGTGGGGGCTGCTTATTCCCACCAGCACCGGTATATCATTTTCGGTAAAGAGGAGACAGCGGATCTGGTATTCCCAGGTCCGGAGATGCTCCGGAAGGATCCGCATCAGTTCCGGATCAATCCGGACGGTTTCCGCCTGAAGCCGGTTTTTCAAGGCATTGCACAACCGGTCCACATCCGCGGTGTTGTCGGCCAGTGAAGGCGGTGTCAGGGTGACCTGTTCAATCCAGGAAAAAATATTACGGCTCATGATTTTTTATGCCTGCAGTGCCTCTGAAAATTCATGATAAAGATTGAATGGAAAACAACAGGCGGGTTTGATAATATGTGATGAAAAGCAACGGCGGGGTTGGCGAGCTGTCCGGGACGCAATCTCAAACCTCAAAGACCATACCGCAACTGACCGCCTGACAGTCCAATGTTTTTCCGGATTCGGCGATAATTTTCCGGGAGTCGTCCAGTATTTCATCCATCTGATCATCGGTCCGGTTCTGATTGAGATGAAACAGCCCCAGCGTCTTGATATCCCCGGCCAGAGCCATTGAGACGACGTCGGTATAGACGGAGTGGCCCCAGTCGATCTGGGTTTCGTATTCCCCGTCCGTATACTCGGCGTCATGGATCAACAGATCCGCCCCTTGCGAAAATTCCAGGTAATCCTCATAGGCAAGCCCGCCTTCGTGAACATAACCAATTTCATTGTCAGTCAAGAAGACGAAGCTTTTGCCGTTTTCCGTGAACTTGTAGCCGCTGCCGCCGCCGGGGTGGCTCAGCGGAATGGGGGTAATGGTTACGGGACCGATGGTGAATTTCTGGGGACATTCTTTCTGGTAATGGATCTGGGCTTTGAGGTCGGCGTAGCGAATGGGAAAATGCGGCGGCGTCATCACCCGGGAAATCATTTTTTCTACATAGTCGCCGGGAAACGGGCAGCGGTAGGTGTTAATAACGGTATCTTTGAGAAACAGCGGCTTAAAAAAGGGAAGGCCCATCAGGTGATCCCAGTGGGCGTGGGTGAACAGGAGATGATAATCAAAGCGGCTTTCTTCAACAAGTTGATTGCCCAGCTTCCGAATGCCGGTGCCCGCGTCAACGATGATAATGTCATCGTTTTCTGTCCGGATTTCCAGGCAAGTGGTATCTCCTCCGTATTTCAGGTACTCAGGTCCCGAAACAGGAATGGAGCCTCTTGATCCCCAGCATTTAATAATCATTCCATTCGTCCTCAATGTTTATGTGTTATGAAGAACGCTTGTTGTTAATCAAAAGGTTTTTGCCTAAAAATGTATACCATATATTATTATTATTCCAACTTTTTATTATTTTTGTCGAGGGTTTATTTAATTTTTCGGCGATTTTTGCCGCCGGGGTACGCAGCAGCCCGGATAGAATAAAAAATTTACTGCCCGTAAATCCCGGTGACACCAGTATTTCTTCCATGACATCATGATGGATATTGGCCAGAAACAAGTCTGCCGGTCTGGAACTCATATTTTTGGCGTCCGCTTTGACAATGAGAACGCGATCATCCACCCTGTTTAATTGAACATTGTTCCGGGCGGTGCGGGCCGCCAGAAAATTCAGGTCTATACCTATCGTCGTTTGAACCCCCCAAAGGGCTGCAGCCACCGCCAGCAAACCGGTTCCCGTCCCGATATCAACTGCGGTCTCAATATTATCAATATAATTACAGCATACGAATTCCAGTGCTTCAAGACAGGTGGAGGTCGTGGGGTGAAAGCCATTGCCGAAAACAACGCCCGGATCCAGAAGAAGATGGGTTTCCCCGGTTTCTTCCGGTCTTTTCTGCCAGGGCGGATATATGAGAAAACCGCCGGCCTGCAGGGGAAACCCGGCGGAGGGCTGCCACTGTTCATAGGGAATGACAAAGGTATCCCGAAGCGACAGACCGGGCCGGCCGGAAACCAGATTGGCCACTTGTTGCTCCGCGGGCCGGGAGAAAAAAAGAAAACTGCAGTCGTCTTCTTCCCAATTGCCGATAAAGGCGGTGTCGAACATTTTTTCGCAGGACTTTACCCGGCCCTGAAGATAATAGATATACAGGGTCTCAGCAGGTGGTGCCGCCGCCGTATTGGCGGATTTTGTAAAGCATGCCCGGATCTCGTCCATATATGCCGGTGTTATTCAATAATGGCGTCGAACATTTTATAAGCCTCGTTCAGAGCGGCATTGTCGCCGGGAAGTTCAACCATGGGGCGTCCCTGAAAATCAAATTCATAGACGGTCTCATCCGCCGGTATAGTGCCGGCCAGAGAAAGGCCGCTGTCCGCAATCATGGTCAGCACCTCGGCAGGTGTTTCCTCCCGGGACTGATTAATAACCAGGTAGCTTTTTTCGACGCCGATATGAAGTTTCTGCGCCAGTTCGTGAATCCGGATGGCGGCCTGCAGTCCCCGCCGGGAAGCGTCGGTTACGATAAGAAGGATGTTGACATTACGGGTAGTCAGCCGGCTGATGTGTTCCATGCCGGCTTCGTTGTCCATAACGATATAGGGATAATTCTCCGCCAGTTTGTCCAGGAAGTTCAGCAAAAGGGTATTGGCGGCGCAGTAACAACCGGCGCCTTCCGGCTGCCCCATAACAATCAGATCGTAGCCGTCCGATTCCGCCAGCGCTTCTTCCAGTTTCATGGAGATGAAAATGTCCTTGGTCATCCCCGAGGGCACGTCGCCTTTTTTCATTTCTTCTCTGGCATTTCCCAGCGTGTCCGGTACTTCCAGCCCGAGAACCTCATTCAGGTTGGCGTTGGCGTCGGCATCCACGGCCAGAACAGGGGTTTTTTCTTTATCGGTCAAGTATTTTATCAACAAACCGGCAATGGTGGTCTTGCCGGTACCACCTTTGCCGGCCAGCGCTATGGAATAGGGCATGACTCGGTTCCTTTCGTTTCCGTCTGTAGATGATATGTCTCTCTTCTTTGTCTGGCTTCACAGAATATTATAAAAACAGCGGATTTTCAAGACCTGGCCGGCGGATAACCAGAAAAATGGAAAAATGGTTGACAGGGGGACGAATGAAATAAAAAGTGTTGCTTTTTACTTTTTCTATTCCGGTCTTCCGAATTTCAAGAGGGTCAATGCGGAGATGAGGGCGGCAGAAGAAGCGCAGCAGATGCCGGAGGAAGCAGGGAAATAAAAGGCGTTTCAGGCTGTGCCACCGTTATTCATGATTATTGTCGGCGGTTTTTTCCTTGGCAAGCAGTTGTCTCATTTTTCGGTTCAGCAGTTGCCAGTAGCATTTGGGGAACAGGTCCACCAGCAGATCAAAGGATTTGTTGGCCAGTTCGTTGGCATCTTCTACGGAAATAGTATTGTTAACAATGTTTTTAAGAAAAACCGTAAATTCCTCTTCCACCAGGGCTTCCGTCATTTTCAGCCGCATATGGAGCAGTCCGGATAAAATTTCGCTGTTTTTGTCATTGTTTTTTTTGATTTCCGAAAGGATCACTGCTACATCCAGGTCTTTTTGTGTGAAGCGCTCTGCTTCATCCGGGGCGAGGAGATTCTGCCGTATCGCCTCCTCGAGGTCATCCGGCGACATGTCAGCCGCTTCGAGGAATTCCTCCCGGGTAAACGTTTGTTCCTTGTCGATTTCGGGAAGGGTTTCCAACCATGACAATCGTCGGGCCTGGTGGAGTTTTTCCTCGAGTTCCGCAGTAAGCAGATGTGCTTTTTTATATCCCACTTCATGAATAACCTGTTTTATGAGCGACAGCGGCAGAGAATGCTTGTGGTGAAAGGTTTGGATCAGCTTCAGAAGTTCGACGCAGTTTTCATCGTAGGCGGCAGTGCTTCCGGACGTTAGTGAAGGTGGGGGAAGCAGATCCTGATCGATATAATGGCGGATTTCTTCACTGTCAATCCCCGAGGCTTCACGGAGTTGTTGGAACGTTAATTGACCGGGTATCCGGGAGGTTGGCGTCCGTGAACCGGAAGGGGTCATAATCAAGATTCCTGTGATATGGGTTTGTAGTAACTTTCCCCTTGACAGGCCCAACAGGGAGTGCCCTGGGAGGCTGCATAGGCTTCCCCGCACTGATCGCAAATCAAAATATTTCCTTTTTTTTCCCGTTTCCCGAATTTGGTTACGCGCACGGGCCGCAGCGAAAGAACGGACTTTTCAGCAGCGAAGATGGAATCCAGCAAAATGGATTTGGGCAGGTCCTTTTTGGGCACCAGCCCCATGAACCAGTTGTATACATTGGTATGTGATTTTGCTTTTTGGGGATCCAACCAAACCCGGTACCCTTCAAATGTATGCCGATCATACATGGTTATGGCAAATTTGTCAAGATCCAGGATTTTCATCCAGCCGTTGCCGATGGTGCAGGGGGTGAACGTTTGCACCGCATCCGGCAGGCAGTGCCGGGTTTCAACGAGGGCGTCGGCCTCCACCTCATGGCCGAGGTGTTCATACACCAGGTCAATCATGAAAGCGCCGATTAAAAGTCCCGGCGCTACGAATCCATGGAATTTTTCAATTTCGGCAAGAAGCGTTTCCGGTGTTCGGCCGCAAATCATTGCTCCTCCTGTGTATGCAAGACAATCTTTGTAAAAGATAATTGTAATAAGTGAAAAAATCAACTTTTTATTTTGTTTTTTCCGGTATTGATGATTCCACAGAATGGAAAAAAATCCTTGACAGGCATAATTCGATTGTATAAAAGTAAAAAGTAGAGCTTTTAACTTTCTACAGGCTTGATCAATCCAGGGGAACATGACAATCAACAGGTGAAGGGGGAAACATGTTTTCAAAAATCGCCAGATCACTCGGTTTTGCTCTTCTCATCACGCTATTTTACCTTATCGCATCGGACGCCGGCTATTACTACATCAACGGGGAAAGCATGTTTGTTAATATTCATTATTTTTCCTGGGTCCCTTATGCCATTGGGGCCATTCTGATGCTGGTGGCCGTTCTCATTCTGGAACTTATCCGGGCTTTTGTCGGGAAAAAATAGGATGTGGATGATACCGCCGGGTATCATTGTTTTGCGGTGATAAGCCGTATAAATAGCATATTGAAGGGCATCTTCCATGAACGCTTTTGCCGATGCCAATAACCGCTTTTCGGGAAAACAGCCGGAGGAGAAAACGGCCGCTAAGGCCGTGTCCAGAAGAGAGTTTTTGCATAAAGGTCTTTCCGTTGCCGGCTGGGGCGTGATGTTTGCCAGTCTGGGCGTGGGGTTGTATGAAGGGTTGCGTTTTCTCTATCCCTCGGTGGTGTTTCATCCTCCCAGTAAGTATGTCATTGGCCGGATAAAAGACTTTCTCACCGATGAACGTCCGGATCAATACGGCGTTATTTTTGTGGATAACCGGTTTAAGAAAGACCACCGGTTTTTTGTGATCCGTGAGAAAGACCGGGTCTATGCTCTGTTCGCCCGCTGTACCCATCTGGGCTGCACGGTCAACTGGTTTGAGGATTTGAATATATTCAAATGCCCCTGCCACGGCAGTGAATTTCATTCCAACGGGGTGGAGTTTGCCGGTCCGGCGCCGCGCCCTCTGGACCGGCACCATATTATTCTGGACAGCAGCGGCAGTATTGTCGTGGATACTGCGCTGGTTTTTTCCAAAGACGAATTTGAAGATCAGAAAATTTATATTGAGGTTGGTTGATGCAGCCCGCCCCGTTGCAGACGGATGATTCGCCGGACAGTTCGGCTGTTTTCGGAGGATCTCCGCGCCGACGGCGTAAATCCCGGCGGGTGGCGGTGGTAACCGCGTTCTGCACCGGTTGCGGCGGTGCGCCGGTTTGCCGGGTTTACTGCAAGTACGACGCCCTGCAGCTGGTTGAGGACCCGGAAACTTACCCCCTGAAGCGCATGACAGTAAATGAGAAGCGCTGTGTCGGATGCGGGGCCTGCGTAGCCGCCGGCCGGGAGGGACTCATGCTGACAGGGTGCCCGTGGAATGCCATTCGGCTGGTTACAGCCTGAGTCTGTGCGAAAAGTTTTTGTTCTTCAGATAAGCGGTGGAAGTCACTTTGCCGTGCCGGTTGTGCAGATTTCGTCTGGATAAACATCTGGTTCGGGTGGTGCAGAAAACAGAACGAAACAGGAACCGATAATCGCAATACAAGTAAAGGGGGCGCTATGAAAACAGTCAAAATTTCCCGCAGGACGTTTCTCAAGGGGGCAGGGGCGACCGTGGCCATGCTTTCCATAAACTCGCTGGGGTTTCTGGGAGGCAACAGTATAGCCAATGCGACGGAAAAGGTGTTTGAAGACTGGAAATATGCCGACTGGGAAGGCCTGCATCGCGAGGAATGGACCTGGGACAAGGTTACCTATGGTACCCATCTGGTGGATTGTTATCCCGGCAATTGCTTGTGGCGCGTCTATTCCAAAGACGGCATTGTTTTCCGGGAGGAACAGGCTGCCAAGTATCCGGTGGTTGATCCTTCCGGTCCTGATTTCAATCCCCGGGGATGTCAGAAAGGCGCCTCTTACAGCCTCCAGATGTATAATCCCGACCGTCTCAAGTACCCTATGAAGCAGGTCGGCGGAAGGGGCAGCGGCAAATGGAAGCGCCTCAGCTGGGATCAGTGTTTGATGGAGATTGCGGAAGGGGTTGTGGACGGTCTGGAGCAGCAGGGGCCGGAATCGATTGTTTTTGAAAGCGGCCCGGGTAATGGCGGGTATATCCACGTTATGGCCGTGCACCGGCTGTTCGTTGCCCTGGGCGGCACCATCCTGGATCTGGATTCCACCATCGGAGACTTCAACCGGGGGATTTATGAAACCTTTGGCAAATTTCAATTCATGGATTCCGTGGACGCCTGGTATTTCGGAAAGCTGCTGCTGATATGGCACATGAATCCGGTGTATACCCGGATCCCTTCCTATCATTTTATTTCTGAAGCCCGGTACAGCGGAGGAGAGGTGATTACTATCGCTCCGGATTACAGCCCCAGCGCCATGCATGCGGATGAGTTTATTCCCGTGGAGATGGGTGCCGACGCCGCCCTGGCCCTGGGGGTTTGTCAGGTTATAATTGACAAGGGATGGGTGGATTATCCCTTTGTCAAGGAACAGACGGACCTGCCGCTGCTTGTCCGGATGGACAACGAGCAGTTTCTTAAAGCGTCGGAAGTCGAAAAAGGAAGCCGGGACGATCAATTCTGCTTCTGGGATGCCCGAAACAGCAAGGTGGTGCCGGCGCCGCTGGATACTTTGAAGCTGCCCTGCGATCCGGCCCTGGAAGGCAGTTATACGGTAACCCTGCTGAACGGTACAACAGTGACTGTCCAGCCGGTATTTCTTCTGATGAAGGAGATGCTTAACCGGGAGTACACGCCGGAAAAGGCGTCTGCAATCTGCAAGACCCATCCGGATACCATCCGGCGACTGGCCAGAAAATGTTATGACGCCAGCGGCAAAATTCAGGTCATGGTCGGCTGGAATTCCCCCAAATATTATCACGGGGATTTAATCGAACGCGGTATGTGCCTGCTGCTGGCCTTGACCGGCAGTTACGGCAAGAAGGGCTGCGGGATCCGGGGCTGGAACGAGTCCCTCTTTGAAGGCGCCTTCACCCACGTCTTTAAAAAAGAAATCGGCATGATGGGCATGACCCGGCAATTGCCGGTGATGCGACGGGTCTGGAACAAGTTCAAGCGGGAAGATCCGACCATTTCCGATGAGATGGCCTCCATCATGCAAGAGCGGGTGCTTGACCGCAATCTGGTCAATTATACCATCCCCGCTTTCCTGTATTACAACCATTCCGATTATAAGAAGGCCTGGGACAATAAAGAATGGCACTGTCCCACCATGAAGCGGGAATTTCAGGAGTATTTCGACGAAGCGGTTTCCAAGGGCTGGTGGGACGGGTATGTCAAACCGGCCAAGGATCAGATCCCCACCGTGTATTCCTGGATGGGAACCAATCCGGCCCGGAAGAACCGGGGCTGGATGAAAAATATTTACGGCTCTCTCTGGGACAAGTTCCAGACCATTTTCGGGTTTGAGACCCGCTGGAGCACTACCCTCCTGTACGGCGATTATGCCCTTCCCTGTGCGGGATTTTACGAAAAACTGGATACCCGTTTCCCCACCCCGCATGTTCCCTGGCTGACCCTGACGGATGAAGCGGTGAAACCGGTGGGGGAATCCAAAACCGAATGGGAAATCTGCCGGATGCTGGCGGAAAAAATTGAGCAGGTAGCCAGAAAACGCGGAAAAACCAAGTTTCCGCCCCGGGTGCCGCCGGATAAAGAATACTATCAGTTCCTGCGGGAGTTCCAGGTCAGAGATGACGACGCCAATGTGGACCTGAGCGATTTCTCCAAGTGGCAGAACATGGGCGCCGACAATTTTGACGAAGTTATGGAGGACGCCCTGATGTCCAGCGTGATGCTGGGCAACCTGCCCCCGGGAACGGACTTGGAGTATATGCGCAAAGAGGGGATTGTCCGCTTTGTGGATGTCTCCATTTTCGATCCGGTCACCATGAATCTGGCCACGGACATCAAACCGGACGAGCCGATTATTCCTTTAACCTGGCATACCGGAGAGAAAAAGGTCCCCTATCCCACCTATAATCGGCGCATTCAGTTTTATATTGATCATCCCTGGTTTCTGGAAGCCCGGGAGGCCCTGCCCGTGCACAAGGACAATCCGTCAATCGGGGGCAATTACCCCTTGCGTTTGACCAGCGGGCACCAGCGCTGGAGCGTTCATTCCATATGGATCAGCAATGAGCAGCTCCTGCGCACCCATCAGGGGCGTCCATTCATGTTCATGAGCCCGGAAGATGCCCAGAAACGGGGGATCAAGGACGGAGATCTGGCCAGGGTACACAACGATTTTGATTCCTTCAAGGTACACGTCAAGGTGACCCCCGCCGCCCGGCCGGAAAAAAGCGCCGCCAAACCGGGCCAGGTCATTATTTATCACGCCTGGGAACCGTTCATGTTTCCGGAGTGGAAGAGTTATGACGCGGCCATTCCCGGTATGATCAAATGGCTGGACCTGATCAACAACTACGGTCATTTGAAATACTGGCGGTGGAACTGGTGTGCCCAGCCCATTGACCGGGGGATCGCCGTGGAAGTGGAAAAGGCCTGAGCCGGAGGTGACCATCACGTCAATATGAAGAATATAGAGGTGCCATATGGAAAAAATTATCTGTAAAAAGGTGGCAAGCGCCACGCAGAATCTGCTGGACTGCAAGAGCAATATCTGGCAGGCGGGGCAAAAGACCATTGAGACCACCGCCACGCCGTTGGCCAATCAACCCTCTCCCTACATCAAGGGGGTCTATGATGAAGAAAAAATCGGGGCGGTGAAAAAGTTTGCCGTAAAATGTGTGCATAACAGCCAGTCCATCTGTTTTTATTTCGAGTGGCCCAGCAGCAAGCCCAACATGCAAATTCAGGACATTCACGTTTTCCCCGACGGGATCGCCGTTCTGTTTCCCTTTAAGGATATTGAACAGACACCGATCAAGGAAATGGGAACCCAGGATTATCCTACCAATGCCTGGTACTGGCGGCCGGATTTTGAGGAGATACCCAAGAATCAAATATCGCATGGTCTGTCCACATCTCTTTATACGGAGAAGACCTCTTTGAAATCGGATTCTGCCTGGGCGGCCGGGAAATGGCAGGTGGTTATGTGCCGTCCTCTGCAGGCCAACCGGAAAGGAGAGGAGACGATTGACCTGCAACCCGGCGGCAAGATCGGCGTGGGGTTTGCCGTCTGGGAAGGCTCCAACGGTGAGCGGGGCGGTATAAAAGCCTTCAGCAAGGAGTGGATGGAGCTGGTACTGGAGAAGTAATCCGTCCGGTGTCCGCCGGCGCCGGGAGGGGTCGCCGGGCAAACTGCAGATGCGAATCAATATTCAAATAAGGAGATATCCCATGGCAGTAAATCCGAAGGAACTTACCGACAGGGAAAAGGAACTGGCCCAGGCCTTTGAGGCGGCCAAAGAAAAATTGCGCAAGTGTGATCACCAGGTGGGGATGGTGATGGATCTGAACAAATGCATTGGCTGCCAGCTCTGTTCCATGGCCTGCAAAACACTGTGGACAAGTAAGGAGGGCCGGGAGTATATGTGGTGGAATAAAGTGAATACCATGCCCGGTAAAGGGTCCCCCAAGGACTGGCAGAAAATGGGGGGTGGTTATAAAGTCAAGTTCGGCGGAAAGGTGATGGAGCCGGTGCGGGGCAAACATCCCACCAAAAAAGAATTCGGCGACATGTGGGACTACAACTGGAACGAGGTGTTCCAGAGCAAGGCCGGGGAGACTCATTTGCAGGCCAGAAACCAGGAAGACGGCAGCGAGCCGGAGTGGAGCATGAACTGGGACGAAGATCAGGGAGCGGGAAAATATCCCAATTCCTTTTATTTTTATCTGCCGAGGATCTGCAATCACTGCGCCTACGCCGCCTGTATTGACGCTTGTCCACGAAATGCCATTTATAAGCGGGAAGAAGACGGGGTGGTTCTGATTGATCAGGAGCGCTGCAAGGGATACCGGTTCTGCCTGGAGGCCTGTCCGTATAAAGTGATCTATTTCAACTTTCTGACCGATACCAGTATGAAGTGCATTTTCTGTTATCCCCGGCTGGAAGAAAAGGTGGCCAATGCCTGCGCCCGTCAGTGTACCGCGCGGGTGCGCTGGGTGGGTTATGTGGATAAGCCCGAAAGCATTATTTACAAACTGGTCAAGGTCTGGAAGGTCGCTTTGCCGCTGCATGCTGAATACGGCACCAATCCCAATGTTTTTTATGTTCCGCCGCTGGCCCCGCACCGGCTGGATAAAAACGGGAAAGTGGATACGTCCAAGCCCCGGATCCCCCGGGAATACCTGCGGTATCTGTTCGGCCCGGAAGTGGACAATGCCCTGGAAATTATGAAGACGGAAATGGAAAAGGTACGGAAGGGAGGGCGGTCCGAACTGATGGATATCCTGGTTGCCAAAGAATGGAAGCACATGTTTGGCGAGTTTGACAAGGATCCCGCTTTGATGAAGCGCAAGCCACCCAGATTCGCTACTTATGATCGACCCGGTACGGATTAGACCGAATTTTCGTGAGTTTCAGACAACGATTTTTGTGAGGGGCTTTCATGAATAATACCGCAAGACGCAGTACCGTCTATGAAGATGACAGGGTGATTACCTTTCAGTCCGCTGTTTTAAACTCGAAAGCCGAAGTGGAAATGGCGGCTCGCAGTGATATGTATGCCCTCCTGGCGGATGTATTCCGGTATCCGGACCAGGAATTTCTGACCTTCGTTCGCCGGGGGGGACTTACCGCTGCCCTGCGCGATATTGCTGCAAAGTTGCCGGTTCCATCGGCGCTCGACGAGGAAGAGCCAAACCGTTTCAATTTTTCCGATGTTTTCAGCAATGACGATGTGGAGGCGGGATTTATCCGATTATTTGAGGCCGGTCCCGGCGATCCGCCCTGCCCCCTGGTGGAGGGCAAGTATGTCAAAGATACCAACCGCCGGGCCATCTTTGAAGATCTGATCCGGTTTTATAACCATTTTGGATTAAGTTACCAGGAGGGTTCCCACGAGGACCGGCCGGATCATATCTCCTATGAGTTGGAGTTTATGCACTATCTGGCCTTCCTGACCCTGGGGGCCGTTCAGGAACAAAAGGAGATTGCGGACTATCTGGCGGCGCAAAGCGATTTTTTGAAACACCACCTGCGAAAATGGACGGGGGCCCTGGCCGAACGTATCGAGACGATCGCCGGTGAACTGGCGGGAGAGGATGAAGTGGTCCGGTTTTACGGCAATCTTCTGAAACTGCTGGACCGGTATATTACCGCTGATTATGGTTATCTGAAAGAGACCCTGGAACAGGCAGCCCGGTCATAAGATTCTGCCGCCGGTTCTCAGCAGCGGAAATATGGCTTTGTTGTAAACTCTTTATCCGGTAATGCTTTTTTCCCGGGAGGATGATGATATTTCAAAAAATCAAAGAAACCGCTCTCTGGCGCTCCGTATTCCGGCATAAACTGGCAGATACCCCGCGGAACCGGGCCCTGGCAATTACTTCCAATATTTTTCTGCATATTCACCCGGTCCAGACCAAAGCCTCGGCGCTGAAATTTCGCTTTACCTTTTGTCTGGGGGGATTAACCCTGTTGATGTTTATTGTCGAAACGGTCACCGGAGTGCTGCTGATGTTTTATTACCGCCCGGTTCCCGAGTATGCCTACCTGGATATGAAGCTGCTGGAACATACTGTATTGTACGGCATGTTTCTGCGGAATATGCATCGCTGGGCTGCACATGCCATGGTCATTCTGGTCATGCTGCACATGCTGCGCGTTTTTCTGACGGGATCGTATAAGCCGCCCCGGGAATTCAACTGGGTGATCGGGGTCCTGCTGCTGGTGATAACCCTTCTGTTGAGTTTTACCGGTTACCTGCTCCCCTGGGATCAGCTGGCATTCTGGGCCATTACCGTGGGTACCAAAATGGCCGCGGCGACGCCGGTTCTGGGCAATGAAGGCCCCTTTCACGAGATACTGGGCAGAACCCAGTACAATGATTTGCGGTTTCTTCTGCTGGGAGACAATCAGGTCGGCGGCAACGCCCTGTTGCGGTTTTACGTGCTGCATTGTGTTCTGCTTCCGCTGGTCTGCGCAGTTCTGATGGTGGTCCATTTCTGGCGAATCCGAAAAGACGGCGGTATATCCAGACCCTTGTAGGAGAGACGGCCGATGACGAAGGAGCAGGCAAAGACGGAAGACAACGGCATGCCGCCGGGCGGAGAAGAGGATCGCTATCTTTTTACCTTTCCCGACCTGGTAGCCCGGGAACTTGTGGCCGTTCTGGTGGCTCTGGTGGTTCTGTCCATATGGTCCGTGGGTATTGATGCGCCCCTGCGGGCCATGGCCGATCCCAACTGGACGGAGAATCCGGCCAAGGCTCCCTGGTATTTTGTGGGACTGCAAGAGTTGCTGGTGTATTTTGATCCCTGGATCGCCGGTGTCTGCGTGCCGGGGCTTATCATGGTGGGATTAATGGCCATTCCCTATCTGGACGTCAATCCGCACGGGGTGGGGGCGTTTAATTTCCGGGACAGAAAACTTACGGTAACAGTATTTCTCACCGGTTATGCCCTGTGGTTTATTTTAATCATTATCGGACAGTTTTTCCGGGGACCGAACTGGCATTTTTACTGGCCCTGGGAGGACTGGTCTGTCGAGAAAAAGGCCGAGCAGCAGCTGGTCAACCTGCCCAACCATCTCGGGTTTATTTTGCTGGGGGCCTATTTTTTTATCGGCACCTGTCTGCCGGCGTTGCTGAGACGGTCCTTTTATAAAAAACTCGGGCTGGTCCGGTATTTGGCGGTTATGCTGCTGTTTTTGCTGATGTACGGAGTTATGATTAAGATTGTTTTGCGGCTCTTTTTTCACATCAAATACATTGTGGCGACGTCCTATTTTTCGATATGAAAACAAGCAAGTCCATACAACCCAAACTTCCGTTGCGTATACTTTTCGGGGTGGTTGCCGTGATGGTGCTGGTTACCACGGTCCTGGTGGTTCTCAGGGAAAAGAAGGACCGGGCGGCATGGCAACAGTATCAACGGCAGTATAATGAAGAATATGCACGACTGTTAACGGAGAAAATCGCACAGGCCGAGCAGGCCGGCAAGCAAGAGGAATTGGCCAAATGGACCAAATTGAAAAAGGACCATGAGCGCGCCCGCCAGGTAAAAATCCGGGATATTTTCCTGCCGGGCGCCCAAGTCCGGGACCTGTGCCAGACCTGCCACGCCGGGGTGAAAAATGTCTTGTTTGCCGAAGCGGAAAATCCTCTGAAAACGCATCCCCGCAAAATTTTGCAACATCACAAAAGCAGCCGCTACGGTTGCAGCCTTTGCCATCATGGGCAGGGTGTGGGTCTTACTGTGGAGAAGGCGCATGGCCGGGAGGAAAACTGGGAAAAACCCCTTATTCCCATGAAGTATATTCAAAGTTCCTGTTTTGAATGTCATGAAACCGTGTACGGCCTGCAGGGCGCGGAAAAGGGAGCGGAGGGAAAGGCGCTGTTCGTGGAGTTCGGCTGTTACGGGTGTCATGACGCCAACGTTATCTCCGATTTGCCCAAATTCTCCACACCCTTCAGCGGTTTGTCCAAAAAAATTCAGGACGCGAAATGGATCGTGAAATGGCTGGAGGATCCCCCGGCCACCCGGCCCGGCACCTTGATGCCTGATTTTCGGATAGAGCCGGAACAGATCAATGATGTTGTCGCCTATATCTATCCCCTTCCGGACGCGGACCTGGAGCTTGATCCTTACTGGCCCGGCAGCAGCAGTATCGGCCGGAAGTTGTTCACGGATAAGGGGTGTATCGGGTGTCACAGCCCGGAACGAGACAAACTCGGGCTTACCCGCCGGGTACCGTTGCTGGCGGACGCCGGACTGAAGATGGATGATGACTGGATGTTCAACTGGGTCCAGCGTCCCCGGGACATCAATCCCGATACCTGGATGCCCGAGCTGGAGTTGACACGTCCGGAGGTGCAGCATTTAACCGCTTATCTCAAGACACTTCAGGACAAAGCCGTCGGCAAACGGCTTTCCTTTGACCTTTCGGAGGGTAGACGGGAAGAGGGAAAAATTCTGATTCAAAGTCTCGGTTGCCTGGGGTGTCACCGGATCAAAGACCGGGAGGATCCCGCCAAGGTGGGGGTCAGCGTGGCGGATGTGGCCGACAAGCGTCTGGAGGAGCTGCCCTTTGGCAATTCCGATGTCCGGCATACCAAGTGGGCCTGGCTCGTAAATAAGATCCGCCAGCCGGTTATTTATCAAACCGACGATATGCCCATGTATATGCCGGATTACGTGCTGGATGAACAGGAGATCGAACGACTGACCATTTTTTATCTGTATAACCGCCTGCTGGATATACCGGAAAAGTTCATTGTTCGAGCCTCTGCAGTCGAGCGGCGGATCGAACGCGGCGACTGGATGATCCGGCATTTTAACTGCAAGGGTTGTCATGAGATCATCAACCAGGAAAAGCCCCGCATTGAGGGCCTGCTGAGCAAGAAGACCATGGAACCGCCCCGTATCGTTGATGAGGCGGAAAAAGTCCAGCCGGACTGGCTGTTCAATTACCTGCGTTATCCTACGGCCATGCGGCCCTGGCTGCAGATCCGTATGCCCCAGTTCAACTTTGCATATGAGGATCTGATTACCCTGATTTACTATTTTCATCGGATCATGCCGGATAAAAAAAAGGTCGAGTGCCCCATTCCCTATGAGCCGGAACTGGTCAAAGATCATTATGATCCGGAAACCATTGAAATGGGGAAATACCGCTTTCGCAACGACAAATGCATGCAGTGCCACCCGGTTTCGTTTACCGGTGAATTGCCGGAAGGGAAAAAACTGGAAGATTTGTCCATCAATTTGATGCTGTCCAAAGATCGGCTGCGGTTTAAATGGGTCAAGGATTTCATGCGGGATCCCGATAAATATGCCGGCACGGCAACCAAAATGCCGTTTGTTTTCTATACCCCGGATGATATCCCCCGGATTCCCGATCCGGAAGCCTGGCTCCAGCGAACCGCTCTTTTTCTGATGTTTATGGAAAAAGTACCGGAGCCGGTCAAGGCCGAGGAAAAAACCCGCGAGGTGAAAGAGTTCGATTTCAGTGATTACTAAATCAAATATACAGGTTTTGCGATAAATGGCGCGGTCACAAGTCGTGTGCCTTTCTTGAGAGAAAAGGAGGAGGTTATGAGGTCCGGTGAAGCCAGGTTCAGAAAAACATGGCACTTTCTGCTTCCGGCAGTATTGGCCGTTATTGTCGGCCTGCCGCTAGCTTCCTGTTCTCTTCGCAATTTGACAAATCTGAACAGCTATGAAGATTTTGCACAGATTTCCAATACAGTCTGGGCCTCGCTTTATTTTGCTGTTTCCGATGTCAAGGTTCCCGGATATGACCGGTTGATTTACAAGGATACCGTCTGGAGCAAAAAAGACAGTCCGATTGTCATTGATCAGAATACCTTTATTCTTCCCGGCGTTACGGTCCGGATCCGGCCGGGCGCAACCATAGAGCTCGGCCGGGAGGTGCTGGTGACCTGCCGGGGAATTATTGATGCCCGGGGAACTGCGAAGGAACCGGTTACTTTTACCTGGAAGACGAAGGATGCGCCCTGGGATACTATCGAATGCGTCAGCTGTATTCAGAAGGGAAAGTCGGGTCCCGGGCAGGTCGTGTTTGAGCACTGTATTATTGAGCATGGCGGCGGGGTTATTGTTAATTCCAGTAATGCGCAGGTCCGGTACTGCACATTTCAGAACAATATCGCCACTTCTTTGAAACTGGAGTATGCCGGCGGTGTTATCGCCCATAATACGGTGCGCAACAATTCTACCCGATTGCAGGAAGAAACCGGTAACGGCGGCGGTATCAATATATACAGCAATAAAACGGTGCGGGTCGAAGCCAACCAGGTTTATGATAACCTTTCCCACGGCGGCCGGGACGGGGGCGGCGGCATTTACGCGTTTGCCTACAGCGGCGGTGAAGTTCAGGTGATCAATAACACCGTCCGGAACAATCAGAGCGACAGAAAAGCCGGGGGGATTTTTGCCTATGCTGCCAGCGTAACCGGTAATACGGTGATCAACAACCAGGCCGTCGGCAGCGGAGGGGGAATTTGTGCCATCCGGTCGGTTTTGAAAAACAATATTATCGCCGACAACACCGCCGGAGAAGGCGGTGGCATCTATTCGGAGGGCGGTACGATTGTCAACAACCTGATCCGTGATAACCGGTCTCCGTCCGGAGCCGGTCTGTATCATCTGGGCGGAGGTATCATCACACGAAATTCTTTTGTGGAAAACCGCTGTGGGGGGCCGGATGATTGCACTGCGATTGTTCTGTCCGGTAATCCCGAGATCCAACGCAACAATATTATCGCCTCCAACGGGTATGCCCTGAAATTTCTGTCGCACAGCCTCTCTCCCGATTTACAGGCGATCGATAATTACTGGGGCACGACGGACAATGATACTATTGAGTGCCTGGTTCACGACTGGCTTGAAAATTCCGGGGTGGGGCTGGTCAAGTGGAAGCCGTATTTGCCGGAGAAGGTTGCCGATGCCTGGCCTATCCCCGCTGAAGTGTCTCCCGTAACCGGGGTCACGCCTCCCCCCGGGGATCCGAATGGGATTCGCGGTTTGATAGAGACCGATACCGAACTGGGCGGGGGGGATCAGCGGTATATCGTTACGGGCAACCTGCTGGTTCAGGAGGGCAGGACGCTGTCCGTTGTTCCGGGAACGGAACTGTTCCTGGGAAAAGACGTTTCCATACGGGTGCGGGGAAAACTTGCCGCCGCCGGGGAGCAAGACCGTCAAATCCGGTTTACAGGAGACAGTGAAAAAACCTGGGGACATCTGTTTTTTGAAAACCGGAGTCTGGGCAGAGCCGATCAGTCTCTTTCGGAAAAAAGTATTTTACGGCATTGCCTGGTGGAATACGGCAGTGGAATTCTGATGGACGGCCAGGGAGCGGATCTGCTGCATTGTATCGTGAGGAAAAACCGGGGAACCGGCCTGCGTATTAAGGAAGTGCCGGTAACCATTCAGCATTGCCGCATTATGGATAATGTCAGTGATTCGGACGGGGGCGGGGTTTACGTTTACGGCAGCCAGCCGGTAAATCTTCACGGCAATGAAGTTACGGGCAATCATGCCGCGGACGGCGGCGGCATTTTTGCCTATGGTTATCAGTCCAACGCCGCCATTGATATCCGTGATAACCGGGTAGCGGACAATTACAGCGAGGGAGACGGGGGGGGGCTCTGGATATCCCGCTCAGCCGTTGTTGATAATACCATTGCCGGTAATAAAACCGGATCCAAAGGAGGCGGGGTATACACCAGTTTTGCTCTGGTCCATGACAATCGTATTCAGGGAAATCGGGCCGGAACGGGTGGCGGTGTCTATGCCGAGGCCAACAGCTCAATTGTCCGTAATACGATCAGTGACAATATCTGCAGCGATATCCCCGGCGGCGGCGGTGTTTATGTGAACTACTGGGGGTTGAGCGAGCACAACAAGTCCTTTACGAACAATATTGTCGTGCAGAATCGGTCCCGGGATCCGGCAGGCACCGGGGGTGTCGTTATAGACGGAACCCTGCGGTTTCGGTATAACAGTATCCATAAAAATTCAGGCATTCAGTTGTATAACCGGAATCCGGCTGCTGGAGACGCCGTGCATGCTGAGAGGTGTTACTGGGGAACAGTGTCGGCGTCAGCAATTGAAGCGGCTATTTATGATGGCGAAGATGACCCGGCCCTGTCCCGGGTGGATTATCGCCCGGTGGCTGGAAGTTCCCGGGAAGCGGTTTCCCGGGTGGATCCGGAAGATGATTAGGCAAACGGTGGAACAAAGCCCGAAGGGGAAAGATTCATGCCGCATTACAGCACCAAGGGAAAACTTTCGGTAGGGAGGGAACATCCGGACTCCCCGGAAAAACGGAAATTGTTGCCGGATTTCGAGGGCGGCCTCATGGATTATGAGGAGGCGTTGCAGCTCTGCCTGGCGGCGGTCCCGGAGACGACGGCCACGGAAAAGGTCGCGCTGGCGGATTGTTTCGGCCGGATAGTGCAGGAACGCGTGGAATGTCCCCTGGCGGTGCCGCCGTTTGACAAGTCCACCATGGACGGATATGCGGTGAAAGCCGTGGATGTGGCCGGGGCTTCGGCGTCCAATCCGGTCCATCTGAAAGTCGTCGCTGATGTCCCGGCCGGCAGGATCACGGAAAAAGTGCTGAGATCCGGGGAGGCCGTTAAAATCATGACCGGGGCCGCCGTTCCGGAAGGGGCGGATGCGGTGATTCCGCTGGAGCAGGTTACCGGCGTCGCGGGCGGAAATATTGCGGTTTATGACAGTGTGGGCGAAAATCCGTTTATTATTCATAAGGGGCAGGACCTTTTGCCGGGTCAGCGCGTGGCCGCTGTCGGTACGGAGATTGATGCTGTTCTGATGGGCATCCTGGCCAGTTGCGGGGTGGCCGAAGTAAGGGTTTCCCGAAAACCGCGCGTTGGAATTATTTCCACCGGCAGTGAACTGGTCGGTCCGGGGCATCCGCTGGCCGGCGGCCGGATATATGATGTGAACGGCTATCTGCTGTCCGGACTGCTGCAGGCGGCGGGAGCGGCTACCGGGCCGCCCCTGCGGGCGGGGGATAAAACGGAGGAACTGCTGGTTGTGCTGGATCGGAGTCGGGATAAAGACATTCTGCTTCTGTCCGGCGGGGTTTCAGTAGGAGATTACGATATTGTTCAGGAAACCCTGCAAAAAGCGGGGGTGACGGAAATTTTCTGGCGAGTCCGGGTGAAACCAGGCAAACCGCTGTTTTTCGGAAGACGGGATGATTCTCTGATTTTCGGCCTGCCGGGCAATCCGGTTTCTTCGGCGACCAATTTTTTTCTGTTTGTCCGGCCGGTGATCGATAAGATACTGGGGAAAAGAGAATGGGGGCTGAAGACGGGGTATGCCCGGCTGGAAAACAGTCGCATTCTGCGACCGGGCCGCCGGAAGTTTCTCCGGGGAAAACATCGGGAGGGGAAAGGAGAGCCGGTGGTCTGGATTATTCCCGAACAGCGGTCGGGCGTGTTCAGTCCCATGGCGGAGACGGATGTTTTGATCGAAGTTCCGGAAACCGTGAAAATGCTGAAAGAAGGAGAGCAGGTAAAAGTACATTATCTTTGATATGAAGCTTTTTGGATTTTCAAGATTTTATGATTTCAGGAATTATCCGGTATCCCAAAGCGTTTTTCGGTTTGAAAGACGGGCATGCAGAGGTTGAGGCGGAAGATGAATAAAATTCGTTTGAAAGATAAAAATGTGTTTATCACCGGCGGTGCTTCCGGTATCGGCCGGGAGCTGTCCCGATGTTTTGCCGCAGAGGGGGCCAATCTGGTTCTGGCCGCCCTGGCGGAAGAACAGGAGACCCTGGAATCGTGGGGGGAGAAGCTGCGCCGGACGTATGCGGTGGAAGTCCGAACGATCACCGGTGATCTGGCTCTTCCGGAAGGACCGGAGACCATGTATCGCCAAGTGCAGGAGGGGACCGCGCCCATTGATGTTCTGGTGAATAATGCCGGAACCATGGCCTTTGGAAAATTTCATGAGCTTTCCCTGGTCGACCAGGAGCGGGTTGTGGCCGTGAACCTGCGGGCATACATGGTGCTGATGCGCCTGTTTCTCCCGGACATGATCGACCGGGCCGCCGGATATGTCTTTAACGTCAGTTCCGTGTCCGCCTTTGTTCCCACTCCCCGCCATGCGGTCTATGGCGCCACCAAGGCCTTTGTCCAGAGCCTGAGCGAGGCGGTGCAGCAGGAATTAAAAGGGACCGGCGTGTCCGTCTTTACCCTGAATCCCGGCTATACGGATACCCCCCTTTTAAAAGGCCGGGGGTTTCCCGAAAAATTGCGGTTTTACCGGTTCGGCGGCAAAAGTGACCCCGCCGCCATTGCCGCCAAAGCCGTCCGGGCCTTTGTTCGGGGCAAACGGGTGTACATCCCGGAAGCCCATCTCTGGTTCGCCTTTTTTGTCATGAGCCGGTTTCTGCCGAAACGGTTTATCAATGCCAATGCCGAACGGATGATACAGGGGGTCTAGTCCGCAATATCTGGACTTCCTTTTTATCTTTTGATAACGTCCAGCTTGTCCG
>CAZWCS010000019.1:0-40642 GCA_964632805.1 uncultured Desulfobacterales bacterium | reverse complement strand
CGTAGCTGAAATCCACGCGCCTAGCGAGTTCCGTATCGTCCGCGCGGGACGTAGAAGACCAGTAAACCGACGGCATAGTGTTTGGAAAGTAATCGGTGTCAATGGCCGGATTATACGTGTCATAATCTACGATAGAGCGCAGTTCCTTTCTTGTGGGCAGGCGCCAGTCGTCGTATCCGGCCAGAGAAAGGTTTTCGCACCAGGCCAGGGCGTTTTGCCAGTTTACCTGGTCATTGCTGTCCACATCACCGTCTTCATCTGTGTCCGCGGTTGACTTGGCCCACATCAAGCCGGTGGCATTGTCGGAGACGGTGCCGTCACTGTTGTCGATAAAATCATTGCTTGGCTGTCCGCCGCGAACCGCCCGCACATAATGAGTACTCGACTCCTCGGAGCTACTGACGAAACTGTTGTAGAGATGAACGAGCCAGGCGTAGCCCCAATAGTACGAGTGGGAAGTAGACGTCCAGTACTCCGACGATGACAACAAGTTGCCCGGAAAGTAAGGAAAATAATCGGTATCAATGGCCGGATCATACGTGCCCAAACCGGTCAGCCAAGCCAGTTCCTTGATTGAAGGTAACCGCCAATCAGAGTAGCCGCCAAAATTGTCAGTATTCAACTGGGCGATGAACACCTCAGCGGCCTCATTCCAGTCATATTGGTTGTTTTTGTCATGAATACTGCTGTCAGCGGTTTTGACCTCCCAGATCAAGCCCGTCACGTTGTCCTTGACCATGGCCCATTCGGTGGCGTTGTCGGGCAAGGTGTTACCGTTTTCATCCAGCTTGGTATAGGAAGGCGGATTGATGGTGTAGCAGGCATCCTGACCATAGAAATCCTGGCCGGGCGACGGGCAGGGGTTGAGCCCATTGCCGGCGGCATCATAGCATTGGGTCTGCCCGGTATCGGGAATCAGGGAAGGTGCACTCCCGCAATTTTCGTCAACAGTACCGTCACAGTCGTCATCGACGGAATTGCCGCAGACTTCACTGGCATCGGGGTGGATACCGGCATCATTGTCATCGCAGTCATTGTTGTCAGCTACGTAGCCGGCCGGCTGGCTGACGGCCTGTGTGGAATTTTCCGGGTCGCCGTAGCTGTCACCGTCATTGTCATAATACCAGGTGTCGCAGCCTTCATCAACGGCACCGTCGCAGTTATTATCCACATAGTCGCCGCAAACTTCTTCAGCTCCGGGATGAACAGCGGCATCGGCGTCATCGCAGTCAGTGTTATCGTCAACATAGCCGGTGGGCTGAGACGTTTGCTCCAGGGACGCTTCCGGATCGCCATAGCCATCTGTGTCCCCATCCCGATACCAGAGACTGCAATCTTCATCCACAGACCCGTCACAGTTATTGTCCACCCCGTCTCCGCAGATTTCAGCCGCGCCGGGATGGACAGCGGCATCGCCGTCGTCGCAGTCGCTGCTGTCGACCACGTAACCGGTCGGCTGGTCCGCTGCTTCCATTGTATCGGCCGGATCGCCGTAACCGTCGCCGTCCCCATCCCGATACCAGAGACTGCAATCTTCATCCACATATCCGTCACAATTATTGTCCACCCCGTCTCCACAGATTTCAGCCGCGCCGGGATGGACAGCGGCATCGCCGTCGTCGCAGTCGCTGCTGTCGACCACGTAACCGGTCGGCTGGTCCGCTGCTTCCATTGTATCGGCCGGATCGCCGTAACCGTCGCCGTCAGCATCCCGGTACCAAATGCCTGAACAGGGTAAATCACCGTCCTGGCAGTCATTGTCTATGCCATCTCCGCAGATTTCTTCGGCACCGGGGTTGACGCCGGCGTCGCTATCATTGCAGTCTATTGCTGTATTGCAACCGCTTTCAGCGTAATAACCGTCGCCATCGGCGTCCGTGCATGACGTACCAGCCTGCTCGATCGTAAATTCCATACCGGGACTCCAGTCGCCCTTACCCTGTTCATTCCAGGTCTGGATCCACCAGGTATAATCACCTTCTTCAAGCGTTTTCTCCGGCGTAAGGGCGCATTCCTCTCCGGTCTGGCAATCACACGCTTCCGCCTTATACCATTTCTTAAACACCGGTTCATCACTGGCATCGTTTATCCACAAATAATACCACGTAGAATCAGCCACCGTCTCCCAGGTATACGTAACCGGATTGGTGACCGCTGCGGTGCTGTCCGGAGAGGTCAGAGTGGCGGCCGGCGGCGGTTCACCCTCAACACTGTTGGGGTCGCTTTCCCCGCTGTCCATGCGACCGTTGCCATTGGGGTCTTCTTGGCCGTCGCTTTGGCCGTCGTTATCCGTGTCCGCCACCAGGGGATCGGTGGTGGTGGCCGGATCTTCGTCCTGCTGGAATATATTGGTATCCGTATTCGAGCCGATATCCGCCAGTGTCAAGCCGGATTCGGTGCCGTCCTGAACACCATCGCCATCGGTGTCCCTGTCACAGGGATCGGTCTCACCGGCATCCACTGTCCCGTCATGGTCTTTGTCCTCCTGCCCGTCGAGGATGCCGTCATCATCCGTGTCGGCATCGTCGACCAGGGTGCAGCTCCCTGCTTCCAGGCTGTCGGAAAGACCGTCGTTATCGCTGTCGGCCTCACCCCCGGAAACCGTTTTGGACAGGCGGTTGCCCAGACTGTCATAGGTATAGGTGACGGTGGTACCGTCGGCGTAGGCCACCCGGGTCAGACGATGGAGGTCGTCGTAGGTATAGTTGATGGTGGTGGTTGCGAAGCTTATATGAACACAAAGGAACAAGAATACTAGTTGGGCGACAATTATTGTTTTTCGCATAACAACATACCTTGTAATTTTTATTAGATTATGCCTTTCCCCTTTAACACGTGATTTCCAAAATACTGAAATTAGCCACTTACTCAACAAAGAAATATCATTTGACCAACATACTCATTAAAGAAAAACAAAAAAATTATGCTTCAATCGCTATAACCTGGGTATTCTTGCCTCAAATAGGCTTCTATAGCTAAATTTTTATTCTTACTAATATTTGGATCTGAGTAATAATTATGCCCATGTGAAAAATGTTCAGCAGTCATTTTATAACCAAATGTTTCCAACCAAGTGTCTGCATTGGCGTCTATCTCTTTCTTATGCTGTTCATTTAATTCAATATTATATTTCAATCCTTCTGCGAAAACTATCAATCCTTCATTAACTGTCTGCATCGCGTCAGTGGCGGATGGAGAAGCGTTGGCTCCAAAGCCTCTTGTAACACCTTCAGCAATCTTTTCCCCTAAACCTATAGCTATATCGAAAAGCTCACGCACCCAGCCTAAGCCTGATGGATCAATAATTGTTAAAGGATTACCTCCCACATAGGCATACAAGTTCCAATCCCCGCCATCAAAACTTAAGGGATCTTCCTTCAAAAAACGACCCGTTGCGGCATCGTAATAACGGGCCCGCATGAAATATAAATCTTGGCCTTCGGCCATGACGCCGTAACGGCCGACAAAGGTAAAGGGATTGGGGGTTGGACCGGAAGCGTCCAGCAGGCAGCCATATTCATCATGGGCATAGCGGTCCGTGACATTGCCGCTGTCATCGGTCAGGGCCACGGTATCGCCGCGATTGTTGTAATGAAAGAAGTGGCGGCTGCCCTGCCTGTCGATGCGGCTGACCAGGCCCAATCCATAGACATAGTAAGCCATGATATCGCCATTGCCGTCAGTTTCCGCCAGCACCCGGACGGGATCGGCCGCCAGATCCAGAACGTACCTGGTGGTGGTGCCGTCAACGGTTTTGGCGATACGGTTGTTCAGGCCGTCATACACATAGCGGACGTCCCGGTCGGGGCCGTTGATCCGGACGAGCATGTTTTCGGCGTTCCAGTCATAGGTCGTGGTCCGGCCGCCGCTGCGGCTGCTTCGGCGGTTGCCGTTGGCATCATGGCTATACTGGACGGCACCGGCCGTAAGCAGCTGGTTGGCCCGGTTGTAGGTATAACTGACAGCGGCCGACTGGGGGCGGGCGACCAGGGCTTCCTCTACGGCCACCGCCTGATGGTTGCCGGCTTCGTCCAGGGTATAGGCATAGGAACAGATGACATTTTGAGCGGCGTCTTTTTCCGTCAGGCCCGTCAGCCGGGAGGCTTTGTCATAAACATAAGTGGCGCTGGTGTTATTGGGGCGCTCGATGTTCTTGACATTGCCGGCGGCATCATAGCTATAGACGGTGATGCCCAGGCTGGCGCCGTTAAAGCGGCTTTCCACGGTGACCAGGCGCTGACGCCGGTCATAGCCGTAAATAACGGTCAGGCCACCCGGGTAGATGATTTTGCTCAGGTTGTTGCGGCTGTCGTATTCGTATTGCACCTTTTGGTTATAGGGTCCGATCACCTGCTTGACCTGGTCCAGGGCGGTATAGGTGAATTGGGTGACCCCGGCCGGGCCGGTGATATCGTTGACCAGGCCGTTGTCAAAGCGGTCAATGACCCGGGTATGATCGGGATCGGTCACCGCCCTCAGCAGGCCGTTGGCATCATAGGCATAGTCGATTTGAATGCCCCGGCGGTCGGTTTGAGAATCCAGGCTGCCGTCGGCGTTGTAAGCGTAATGGGTGACCTGTTGCAGGGGATCGGTGACCGCCGTCAGTCGGTCCCGGTTGTCAAAGCCGTAACTGGTGACACTGGTGATCCCTCCCCGGGTCCAGCTGATGCGGTCCGGATTGTTGTTGGCATCCCAGCGGGCGGTGACCGCGAAACGGGTGTGATCCTCGGAGCGGATCAGGTTGTCATTGGCGTCATAATCAAAACGGGTGTATTTTCCGGCGGCGTCCTGGATGGCGACCGGCCGGCCGGCGGCGTCATAGGTAAAGCGGGTGACGTTGCCTTCGGGGTCGGTCTGCGTCAACAGATTGCCGTGGCCGTTGTAGGTATAAAAGCTGGTATAGCCCCGGCCGTCGGTTGCGGAAGCGACCAGGCCGTGACTGTCGTATGAGAATTGCCGACCGGTCTGATCCGGAAAATCAATCCCTGTGGGATTGCCCTTATTATCATAATGATAGGTGGTAGTGTGGGCGCTTTGACCGGGCGCATGAAAACCGGTTCGGCTTTTCAGGGTGTTGTCGGAAAAATAGGTGAAATCGGCCATGCGGCCCAGATGGTTGGTGATCCGGGTGAGGTTGCCCCTATCATCATAAGTATAATGAATTTCTTTGCGAATCCCGTTGCTGCCGGCCCGGTAGGTAACGGTGGTGGGCTGATTGGGGTTGTCGTCGTCGGCGTAGGTCAGGTCCAGGGGCCGGGTGCGGCCGTCGATCAGCCGGGTCAGCCGGAATTCTTCGGTCTTGAAATCAATGGTATTTCCCCCTGGCGTCCGCACCCGGGTGATGGAGGCTGCCGGCCGGGAGATTTCGGCGGCGGGGGCGCTGCCCTGTTGCAGGGTCCGGACGGTGTCGTCATTGTTGTAGGAGATGCGATAGGTGTTGCCTTCGGGCCGGGTAATGGCCACCAGGAAGTCCTCATCATTATAGGCGTAGGTGGTGGTTTTGCCCCGGGCATCGCTGAAAGAAATCAGGCGGCCGTATTCATCATAGGCAAAATCCACGTGCCGGCCCAGGGCGTTTTCCCGGACCCGGGTCAGCCGGTAGGGAAAGGCGGCTTCGGTATATCCAAAGGTAAAGGCATGACCGTTGTCGGCGGTGACATGGGTCAGCTTGCCCTGCTGCCAGCTCAAAGAAAGCCGGTTGCCGTTTTTGTCCGTTATGGTTTTTAAAAAGATCCCGGGCACCGGGGCATCGGCGCCCACATCGCCGTATGGATGAAAAACGAATCGGGTCTGGTTCTTGCTCGTCAAAATATACTCACCGCTGGAGGACTGCCGGGTGAGGGTGCTTTTTTCTCCGTTCAGGGAAAGATACCGGCTATTGGCGTCGTCCCATTGAAAGTGGGACTCGGAGCCGTTGCCCCATTTGACGATCACATAGGCGTGGTCCCTGTCTTCCAGCAGGTAGACATAATAGCTGTGGGTCCAGCCGGGGCCGAGGACCGCCTGAAAATGGTCAAAGGAGTTATAGGTGTGGGAAAACCGCATGGCCGGCCCATATCCGGAAAGGCTCAGCGCGGAAGATTGATGGCTCTTACGAAAGGCCCGGGTGGCCATATCCACTCCACCATAATTACCCTGGGGCCGGGAGTGGGCCAGGGGCAGGCACAGGCCGATGGGATAGGCATAGCCGGCAATGCCGTCATCAAGGAACCCCCAGTCAGGATGATCCAGGGCATGCCGGCGTTCATTATTGCGCATGCACATGAAATAATGGTAGCTGTCGCCCTGGGGCTGCTTGATCCGGTACAGGGGTTGGGCGCCGGACTGGTCCGTGCCGTAGACCCAGCCCTGGATGCCTTCATATTGATAGCCGTGATGGGCGATCTGATCATCCTTGGCAGCGCTGCTGGTGGTATAATAGTGGCTTTCAATGTTTGAATTATAAAGCCGGAACAGGGGCGTGCCGCCGGCAAACTTTCTATCGGAAACATAGCATTCCCGCCGCTCATAGGTGTAGCCGTCATCCATAGCGGCCTGGGCCTGACTTGTCATAGTGGTGTAGAAATGGTCTTTGGTGTCGCCGCCCTTGTAAAGCCGGAACAGCGGTTGCCAGACGGGCTTGCTGGCTTCCCGCATCTGGTAGGTAAAGACAGCCTTTTCGGATGCGATGGTGGTGCCATTGATCATATGGGCGATGACCTGCCAGTGATAAAGGTTGTCTCCGAGCCAGTTCGTAACCTCGTATTGACTTTCCGTTAACTGCTCTTGATGGATGCCGGGTTTGTGGATTTCCGGCGAGCCCAGCCCTTCATTGTTATCCACGATAATTTCATAATAGTCGACATTGTCGATGTCGGACCAGTCAAAGGTAACGGTATTGCCGGTCACTTGCACACCATCGATAGGTGATTTTAAGGTAAACTGCGCCTGGGTTATGAAGCTTTTAACAGCGGACCATTGGCCCCAGGCCGTGCCGGATTGGTTCAGGGCACGCATTTGCCAATAATGGGTAGTGCCTTGGGGAAGGTGTTTGTCATAGGTATATTGGGTCTTGCTGCCGCTGATATTTTCTTCGTTGACGATAGTGTTGGCAAAATCACGGCGTGTGGAAATTTTAATCTGGTAAGCGCCGGCATCCGGCACGGCCTCCCAGGAAAACAGATAGGGTGGCCCGTCGAGTAATTCATTATCTGTCGGATTTGTCAGGTTTGGGGGCTCCAGTTTTTCCGCTTCAATTTTAAACCATGCTTCCGCCCAAGGACCTTGCGACTGGATAAGATTTTCACTGCAGATTTTCCAGTAATAAGTATTTCCCGGTTTCAGAATATCATCGCTTACCCAAAACGGGCTGCCGGGGATTTCTTGGTTGTAAATCAGAGAAGAGTACTGGCTGTTAGGGGCAATAATGACTTGATAGTGATGGGCATTGGCCACGCCGCCGAAAACAAACTGATAGGCATCATGAATATTCAGGGTAATCCCGTTGCCCGGCGATAAACTGCCGGGTTTGTTATCTGGAACAAGATAGTCAGTGACGGTTTGGGGCGCCGGCTGGCCATATGCGCCGCAGGTGTCGGTGGCTCGGACGTATACATCATTGTCCCCCGGTGTAAAATAACTGGCGGGTATGGAAAAATTCCCATTGTTGGTTCCGGCGGCGTGCCAGTTACCGGAATTGACCCGCCACTGGCTATGGTATTGATCGCCATCCGGGTCATGTGACTGAATATTGACTTCCAGGTTCCAGCCATGGGAAATTTTTGTTTGGTGCGGGGTAAAGTTGACGATGGGAGGATTATTGGCTTGATAATCGGTTTCGATCCAATCAATCCCCAATAACACCGGATCAGTATATGATCCGCAATTGCCCGCAGGGTCAATGCGCAGTTGGGTAATGGTGCCTCTCCACTCAGAATGGCAACGCATATTAAACTCATATGTGGACCAAGCCTGACCACCACTGAGATATATTGTGTCTCCTGTATAAACAGTGCTCGAACCGGAACGTTTAAAATACAATGTAGCTGTTTTATCGGGGCAGTATGTGGAAATTTTTATTCGTACCACATTGTGCGAAGCCGCACCGAGAGATACATCTTTTACCATGCCGGGGTCTGAGCCTTTGGCCCACATAAAGATATTGCCCCCTTCATTGGCACTCCACTCAATGGTTGCATCACCGCGCGAACGCCAGTTTTCAACGGTCGAATCAAAATCCCACCTGACAGCAAAGGCATTGGATGAAAAAAACAACCCAGCGAATACCGCAATCAACAAAACAGGCTTCGACAGCTTTATCATTGGATTATATCCTTTATAGCTTTATCCTTTATCACAATAAGTATCTGTTTTCCCCTTTTCGTCTATAACATATAACCAGAATTCGTCAACCGGTAAATGAATTCAAAATTGGCGTTTTTAAAATTTATTCCCAAAGCGTGTTTTAGACCGTATTTATTTCGTTAATTCCGGCCGCCGGGAAGTTCTTCGTCGAGCAGGGCAAAGAAAGCCTTGATTTTTTCCGCGGAAATGGCGGTGGGATAGAATCCGGCGGAAAAAGTCAGGGTGCCGGCAAATCCCGACAGACCGGTTCCGAACCAGGGCGGGTTGGTGGCGGGAATAGTCATGACCGCCGAAGTAAGGTTGGGGCTTTCAAAGTTTGCAGCCAGCGGGTCCACCCGCCCCAGGTTGGTCAGGCCGGGAGGAAGATTGCCGTCCCATAGCCCCAGCCTCCAGAAAGCGCCCAAGCCCGTTTTGAACAGAAAATAGGGCAGGGGGTTGAACATGAAGATCATGTTCAGGAACATTCCCAGTCCGAAATACCGGGATTTGTCCTTATCGATAATTGCCTTTACCCGCCGCAGCGTCTCCTCGTAGTTTTTTTCCAGTGTTTTTCCCAGGTAAACCGAGTACATGCCGGACACCTGGCACAGCGCCCCGGTCCTTCCTTGGGGAAGGTGGCGCCGCAGGTCGACGGTCCCCACCAGGCGCAGGGAACCTTTCCCCTGCCAGCCGGTCTGCCGGGTCATGGCGCGCACCACGGCCGTTACGATGAGGTCGTTTATGGTGGCGCCGTGCTGCCTGGCATAGGCCGATATTTCCGCCACCCGCTCCCGCGAAAAGTGTTTGAACGTATACAGCAGGGGGCCCTCGGCGCGCTTTCCGGAGGGGTACTGAAAGCTCTGCGGCGGCCACATCAGGCGGAGAATCTGTCCCATTCCTTTGAAATAGATGGCCAGAAGCTGCGGCAGGGAAAACCGCCGGTAAACCTGCCACAGCCCCCGGGGCCCGGTCCGGGGTTCCGGGATATAATCCGGGTCCTGCGCCAGGGACCGGTAGATGCCGGCCAGGCGGTAGAGGACTTCTTTGAAACCGCCGGCATCGCAGGTGCAGTGATTGATTTTGATGATCAGGCGGTCCCCTTCGGAGCGGTGCAGCAGAAGGGCCCTGACCTGGGGCCCCCGGGCGGCGTTCACCGGGGTTCCATAGAAAGTCCGGGCGGCATCCTCCAGCCGGTTCACCTCCCCGTGCAGTTCCCGGAAAATTTTCGCAGCGTCCAGTTCGGCGGCGGGCAGGCGGTGCCAGAAAGGCCGGACCCATCGTTCGCGCAGGCGGCAGCCCAGAACCGGTTCGGCATCCAGCAGCAGGCGCAGGGCCCGCTTCAGCCGTATCTTGTCCAAGGCGCCGTCAAAATCAAGAACCCAGTGAATTTCGGGGACATATACCACGGCGGAAGCGGCGTTGACCTTGTCGGAAAACACCATGGGGATCTTTTCGAAGGGGGGCATGAAGCAGTCCTTTCTGAAAATGTGTTCACAGGCTTATTTTCAAAGTAGCCAAAAGGGGCCCGTCTTTCAAGCTCATTCTGTCTTTTCCTGCTATTAAACAATTGATTGTTGTGGAAAATTCATATATAATAAAAAGCGGGTAGAATTTCCGCAAAGGGAATTTTTTCCAGAGGGTAATTTACTGCCTGCTGTATGACCATCTGCACAGGAGGGGAATTATGAAAAACAGGAATTTGCACCGGGCGAACACAATCCGGCGTCCTGGAATTCTGCTGGCGTCGCTTATGCTGATCTTTGCTTTAAGTTGTGCGCGCAGTCCCCAGAAGGTGGAAATCCTCCTTGGTAATACCAGGACAGTCGCCGGCGGCCGGGCGGATGTCTGGTTTTCACAGGTGAGGGACGAGTGGCGTGAGGACCTGAACTGGGTTGTTTCGGCGGCCCTGGTCGAGGTGCGTTGCGATCAGGAAGGGGAAGCGGTCCTGGTGTTTGACGACAAGCGCACCCACAGGATTTGCGGGGTTCGCCTGCGGCTGATCGAAATTGAGGAGTCCGGTGGGACGCCAACGGCCGTATTTGAGGTAACCTGGAAGAGTTAAACGACCGGTGATATCAGCCCCTTTTACTGCAGCTTTTTAAAATGAAATACGCCCCAGCAGAGATACCCTTTTTGACCGCCTTCAATCCAGTGTTGCAGGCCCGCCTTCATACGTTCAATATATTCCTGCGAAACCTTTTTTAACAGTTCCGGTTCGTTGTTCCGGGTTTCCTCCAGTACGCGGGTATAGTGCTGGGTGAGATGCGGGGAAAAGTCATCAAAGCCCACCTCTTCCAAGCCCAGTTCCCGGGCGGTTTTGCGATAAAATCCGGGAGAGGCCAGGGAGTCCAGATGAATTCTGTCCAGAATGGGCTGCAGAACGCCTTCCGGGCAATCGTCTGTCTGCATAGGGTCGGTGAAGATGATTTCTCCGCCCGGCCGCACAACCCGGGCCATTTCTTTCATTACTTGGCGGCGATGTCCGCTGTGCAGAATGGCGTCCTGGGACCAGACCACATCAAAAGAGTCCGCCTCGAAGGGAATTTTTTCAAAATTGCCGTCGACCACCTCAATTAAATGATCCAGCCCTTCTTCCCGGTTCATTTGCCGGTTGCGCTGATTTTCCGTTTCACTCAGGTTGAGGACGGTAACCCGGCAGCCGCAGGTTTTGGCCAGGTGCCGGGCGGTGCCGCCGAAACCGCCGCCGACATCCAGAATTTCGGTGTCACTGGTCAGGTTTTCCGTACGATAGGCCATGTTATCCACGGTGCGACGGCTGGCGTCAAAAATCGTTTCGTCCTCGGAAAAATAAACCCCGAGATGAAGGTCCTGGCCGCCCCAGATCATGTAATAAAAATTGTGAGCGTCTTCGCTGTCGTAATAATTTTTTGTGGTTTGGACCACCTCGGAATAATCATTACTCATGGTATCCTCCCTTGGCAGCATTGGTGGTGATTGATAATAACGGTTTATCAGGAGAGCAGAGGGTTGTTCCGCTTTTGGGTTTCTACGGCCAGGATGTCAATTGAGATACTGTCCGGATATTATCATTTTCATTTTTTTTGAATAATATATATTATATACCAAAGATTGTCCAATGCCTAATGAAAAATGAAACGATTAATGGCGATTTCTCCCGGCTTCCGATACGCAATGCAGGCTGCCGTTCTGATTCTGGTCTGCCTATCACTTTATGCCAATACTTTGCACAACGATTTTGTCTGGGATGACGCTGCTCTTATCGTTGACAATCGCTACCTGAAAGAAGAGATAAACATCCCGCTCTATTTTACGCCCTGCTACTGGAACCGGCTGCATACGTTTCCGGAGGAGGGTGCCTATCGTCCGTTGAGGACCCTCAGCTTTGCGCTTGATTACCATTTCTGGCAGCTGAATCCATATGGATATCACCTGACCAATCTTCTGCTGCATATCGGTAATGTGCTTCTGGTTTACTGGTTGCTTTTTCTTCTTTCCGGCAGCAACCGCCATACCGACTTCCAGATATCCGGCGCCGGGCAAAGCCTTCTGCCGGGCCTGCCCTTTTTAACGGCGTTGTTTTTTGCGGCGCATCCGGTTCATACGGAAGCGGTTACTTACATCAAGAATCGGGGAGATTTGCTGTGCTGCCTGTTTTTTTTGCTGTCATTCGGGTTGTTTCTGAAAATGGTTGGTCAAACCACGCGGGGCAGGAAGAGGCTTTTTCACCTGGGAATCTTTTCGGGTTTTCTTCTGGCGCTTTTTTCCAAGGAAATGGCCCTCACCCTGCCACTGATTCTGGGGTTGTATGCGCTGGTTTTTCTTGCGGGCAAAAAGCGCGGCCGGGCGCTTCTGCAGACTCTTCCCCTGTGGGGTATAGCTCTGCTGTATGGGGGGGGGCGCCAATTTTGGCTGACGGCGCCCGCCGTCCCGGCAGGCAGCGTGGATATGGAGCTTTGGCAAACCGCGCTGACGGGCGCAAAAACTATGGGATACTATTTTTTTTTACTGCTTTTTCCGGTAAACTTGAACATTGAACATCTGTTTTCCCCCTCCCAATCCCTCTTGACACCGGCAGGGGTTTTGCCGGCACTGGCGGTGGTGCTGCTGTGCCTTCTGATGATAGTTGCTTATAAAAAATCCGCCTGGCTTTGTTTTGGTACGGGCTGGATTCTTCTGACGCTTCTGCCGGTTGCCAATTTTCTGGTTTATCTGGTTTCCCGGCCCATTGCCGAGCAAAGACTTTATATCCCTTCCCTGGGTATTTGTCTATTGATGGGGCTGGCTCTTTGCCGGATATCTGCCGGGGCTGCAGAAGTTTTTCGCCGCAGGAATGTCTTCGCCTGGATTTTGCTGGTTGCGATTTTTCTTTTTTATGCCACGGGGACGGTTGCCCGTAATGCGGACTGGCGAAACGCCCTGTCAATCTGGCAGGTATGCCATCAAAAAAATCCTCTGCATAACCGGGCACGCTACAACCTGGGACAAGCCCACCTGAAAAACGGAAATTATAAAAAAGCCATACAGTACCTTGAACAAACGCTGCCGCATAATCATTTACAACAAAGCTTTTCGACCCTTACCGCCGCCAAAAGCTATCACAGTCTGGGTACGGCGTATATGGAGGTCGGCCGAAATGCCCTGGCGATCGATTATCTGAAGAAAGCACTGAGGATGAAACAAAACAGAAAATCCGGCCGCCTGCTGAACATGGCCGGCACCGCTAACAATCTGGGCCTGATCTATCAACGTCTTGGAGACGGTGAACAAGCGGAAATATATTATCAGAAGGCCTTGCAGTTTCAACGGCAAGAGTCGGGATTGAATCATCCCAATGCGGCGGAAATACTGGGTAATCTCGGAGCACTTCATCTGTCCCGAAAAGAGTATGGAACGGCCCTGCTATACAGCCGACAGGCCCTTGCCATATTCCAGAAAAATTATGGTTTTGCGCATCCGAGTACTGTCCGGGCCCGCCGGAATGTTTTTATTATCACAGAAAAGAAAAAGACGGCTGATTTTTCTTCTGGTACGTAGGCCGCTGTTTCTTCTCAAATTCAGATATTATCTTTTCGCTTTGAAACGACACTTTTTTATGTCACAGTAATACAACAGTCAATGGGTTGCAATCGGGGCCGGCAGATCTTGCAGTTGTTGCGTCTGCAGCTGGTCTCGCCGTTCGGGAAAAAAAGAACAATCCCTTGTCGGGATTATTGTATTCTGAAAATCAATATTATGGGCATCCGAAGTCGTCTAATTTTTTCGTATCTGGCGGTTACCCTCGGTCTTTGTCTCGGGTTTGTTGTGGTTATGCACTATTTTGTGATGGGGAAAATCACGCGTTTGCACTTGCAGTCTGCCCGGGCGGGTGTACAGCAGATCGCTGAAAAAAATTACCAGCTGTCCAAAAAAGTGCTGACAGAAAACGGGGAGCGAGTTGTTGAGTTGCGGGCCCGGATTGCGGTGTTGCGTATCCAAGAGCTTTTACGGCCCTATGACCGTCCTTTAGACTATGACCGGTTGCGCTCGGATAAGAAATTACGGGCGGTGGCTACAGAGAGTATCCATGCTCACGGTAAGGCCGCCGGTTATATTGATGTTTATGATCGTAAAGGGGTGGCGGTCCTTCATCCCAACCGGGCGGTGGAGGGCCATAATTTCGCCGAGTGGAAAGATGAGTTCCCGCAGATGTGGGATTTCGTGGTGCGCTCCTTTACGGAAGATCAGGTCACCGGCTACTATACTTTTTTTGACCAGGAAACCCAGCAACCGCGCAGAAAGTACATGGTTCTGGCTCATATTCCCGACACGGAACTGGTCGTGGCCACCACTGTTTATATAGGCGATTATTTTCTGCCGGTTCACCAGCAGATTCGGGAGGCCGAGGAAAAAGCGGTGGCGCAGGTGGATCAGGAGATTCAAGCCGCTTCTCGAAATTCCGCACGGCAGGCCTGGATGATTGCTCTGGCAGCGCTGTTGATCCTGTCCTGTGCGGGAATTCTGCTGGGACTCTGGTTCGCGGCTTCCATCGCCGGGCCGGTTTCCAGTCTGGAGAAGGGCGTGGAGCGTATCGGCCAGGGGGATTTTGCGGCCCAGGTGGACGAAAAAGGACCGCGCGAGATTGTCGGACTGGCCCGCTCTTTCAACCGGCTCGGTGCTCAGCTCAATGAGCATATCAACAAGCTGCAGCAGGAGACGGCCGCACGCCGGGTGGTGGAAAACGAGATCGCCATTGCCCATCAGATTCAGCAGTCCCTTATTCCGCGGACGTTTCCTCCTTTTCCGGAAAAAGAGGAGTTCGATTTGTATGCCACCCTGCAGCCCGCCAAAGAAGTGGCCGGTGACTACTACGATTTTTTTTTCATGGACGAAGGGACGCTGGCACTGATCGTCGGTGATGTTTCCGGAAAGAGTATTCCGGCCGCATTTTTCATGGCGGTTACCCGGACGCTTATGCGCAGTATCTGCAACCAGGAAAACGATCCGGCGAAAGTTTTAACGGCCGTTAACGAGGTGCTTTGTGAAGACAATGACACCTGTATGTTTGTGACCCTTTTTCTGGCCTGCTACCAGATCAGGACCGGGCGAATGACATACGCCAATGCCGGCCATCCGCCCGCTTACTGTATTCCAACCGATGGGAAAATCACCGCCTTCGGCGTTCTGGGTGATCCGGTACTGGGCGCCTTGCCCATCGAAACCTATCATTCCGGCACCTATACGATTCCTCCCGGCGGGAAATTCGTCCTCTATACCGACGGTGTTACGGAAGCGGTAACACCGGACAACCAAATGTTCGGTGACGACCGCTTTGTATCTTTGTTGCAGGAAAACGCCGCAATGAGCCCTGAAGACTTGTGCCGGAAAACCGTGAATACCCTGGAGGCGTATCAGCAGGGCCATCTTTTTGATGATATAACTCTGTTGATTTTGCAGCGCACCTGATATCAGATATTGGTGGAGGTTTTTTTGTGAAGCGAAAGAGTTGTTTACTCTCAGTCAATGTAACCAGACAGGGGAGAGCTGCGTTGATAAGGCATATAGCCGAATCTTTGCGTAAATTTTTGAAACTTTGAAAAATAAGGTGATAGGGACATGAGATCTTTTTTTATTTTCAGTTCGCTTTTGTTGTATGTCATTTCCGGTGCAGGGTGCAGTTCCTACTGGGTACGAACACCGGTTGTTGAAGAGAAAAATATTGTCGTCAGCCTGGAACATCAGGTTCTGAAAGATCAAATTATCAGTCAGAATTTTGCTCATCCTTTTGATATGGACCGGAATTGCCTGGAAGCTTTCCTGCACAGCCTGACTTACCTTGAAGAGCCCCTCCTCCCTGGAGAGGCCGAAGAAAAACCGGTTTTTCAAAAAGCGGAAGTTGAGCGCCTGGTGCCCGCTTTATGTCAGGCATTAGGCAAAGCAAGTTCCGATGAGCGGGTACGATTTGTATCGAACAACAAAGGGGGCGGGCTCTTATTCAAGAAGCCCCGGAAAACAACCGGAATCATGTTTGTGGAAACGGGCGGGCGTCTGAATCTGGCTTTTGGCCTGGTGAATTACGAAATCCGGATCAGTGAGATGGAGACTTTTTCACAAAAGGAAGAAGTTGCGGATCCTTTGAAAATCAAGTCTTCTTTTACCCCGGTTATTCCTCCCGATTTTGCCCGGCACCGCCGTGCACAAGACGGCACAGTCTTTCCTTTGTGGGTTGCCGCAGATATTAAAGATATTCCGCAAACGGCAGCATCTGTAAAGTCTGTAGCCAAAGAAACGGTGGAAACATCGGAAGAGTCCGCTCGAGCGAATGCCGGTTCTCAAACGAAAATGGCGGTAGAAAAACCGGCCCAATTTTTTGAAAAGGAAAAAAAACCGCTCCATGAAGGGCATTCCGAAGAGGCGGGGCGGTCTTGGAAAACACGCAGACAGGAAAATAGAAAAAAGCTGGAATATTTGAAAGAGCTTTATGAATCGGATTTAATCGATGAAGAAGAATACAAGATCCATAAAAAAAGGCTGCTGGAGCAGCTTTGAGGCTTGGCGGTCTGGCCGAAATTTTTCCGAACAACCGTGAGTAGTGTTAACGTTTGATGTTTATCGATAATATGGCCTGGGCAAAGAGTATCAAAGAAGCGGTAATTCTTTTTCTGGTGGCCGTGGCGGCAGCATTGGCGATGAATCATTTTTCCCCGGCCGGCCTGCCGCTGCTGCAGTTGCCGCAACAGTCTTCCTCCGGGACTGCAGCTTTGGCTAAGACGGTGGAAGTGGGTTTTGTCAGGGATATGCTGGATCGGGGGAAGGGGGTACTGGTTGATGCCCGCTCCCGGGTTCAATACCGCCAGGGACATATTCCGGGTGCGGTGTCCCTGCCCGCCTACAATCATGATGAGGCTATTTTTTCTTTTATGGAAACATATGCGGCGGAGACAACTGTGGTTACCTATTGTTCCGGCGTGCATTGCAGCGACAGCCATGTTCTTGCGGAGGAGCTGGTTGCAGCGGGGTATGAAAACGTATTGGTTTTTTCGGGGGGGGTGGAGGTGTGGAAAAACAGCGGAGGCACCCTTGAAGACAGTCATTAACCGTCTGTTGGTTTCTTCCCTGGTGGAAGCAGTCGCCCGCTGGCTCCTCGGGGCGGTATTTGTTTATGCCAGTATCCATAAAATTTTCGAGCCGGGGCAGTTTGCGGTCATTATTCAGGGTTACGCCCTTTTCCCGGCGGTGTTGATTCATCCCATGGCCGTGGTATTACCATACCTGGAGTTTGTCGGTGGTGCGGCCCTGATTCTGGGAGTATACCCCAGAGGGGCCGGGCTGATCATTACCTTTTTGCTGTTTTTATTTATATCGGCAATTTCCATTAACCTTGCCCGGGGCCATACTTTTGACTGTGGTTGTTTTTCTGTTTCCCATAACGCCGAGGTTTCGGCACTGCACCTGTTGATCCGGGATATCGTCTTTTTTTTTCTGGGCGTGCATGTGCTTCGGTTCCAAGGCCGGCGGCGATGGTGCCTTCGGGCCGACTGACAAAGGGAGCTCGGAACCCCGTGTGTTTGTCCAGTTTGTGTTGAGGGCAGCGGGTGGTGAAAATAGGCAGCAAGGTGTTTTCTATCAACGAGAAAAAGGTGCCGGCGGACTTTGTTCCGGCTGGCCATAGATTCCTGGGGCCGGGAAAATCAAAGATGAGTTGACTTGATTGTCTTTACCCGATATAAGACGAATAGAGTCCAAAGCGCTGCATTTACCGTGCGTCAAGAAAGTAGCGCAAGAATTTCGTTCCGGCGGGGGTTTACATTTTTTGTTTTGGTTTAGGCAAATAGAGGATTTTACGGTATGAGTCCTGGGCGGACACTCTCTTCTTTCTTTACCCCACTTCTTCTGTTGCTGCGCAAGACAATTTTCCGGGGACCGATGACCATCTCGTTTTGTATCGTTATCCTCGGTTGTATCGCCTTTATCTCCGGTGTTTCCTTTCTGGATGTCATCGAACTGAAAACCATTGATCTGCGGTTTAAAATGAGAGGCGAAATTCCTCCCGGCGATACAGTGGTACTGGCTGCCATTGATGAGAAAAGCCTGCAGAAAGAGGGGCAGTGGGTCTGGGAACGTTCCAAAATTGCCCGGTTGATTTCAAAGTTATCGGAAAAAGGGGCTCGCGTCATTGCTCTTGATGTTGGTTTTTTCGAACCGGAAAGTTCCCAGATTGTCGGAATTATCGATAAGATCAATGCGACCGCCCACCAAATGGCAATCTCTTCCCCGGCCTTTGAGCAGTTTCTCGACAATCTTAAAATCGGTAAGAATAATGACCGGATTCTGGCCCGGACGATCAGGGATGCAGAGGCCAAAGTCGTTCTGGGATATTTTTTTCAGGTCAGCCAGGAGGAGGCCATGCATATCAGTCCGGAGGATGTTAAACGCCATAAGCACAATATTGAGGCAGCGCGTTATGATATCGTCCGCTATGATTCGGAGGCTGCCAAAGAGGCCTGGCTGATCGGGGCAGCGGCCCCTCAGTCCAACATTCCCCTTGTCTCGGAAAGTTCACCACTGGCGGGGTATTTTAACAAGTTAACCGATCCGGACGGCGTGGTCCGGCGTTTGCCGATGACCATTCGCTTTGAAGACAATTTATATGCCCCGCTTTCCATAAAAGCGGTAGGTGCCTATCTGGGAGAATCACTTTCCATTAAAATTGCCGAAGAATACGGGGTGGAATCGCTGTATGTGGGGGAGCGGTATATTCCGACAACGGAGCGGGGCGAAATGTTCGTTAATTTCCGGGGTACGAAAAAGACTTTTTCCCATCTTTCCGTGACCGATATTTTGCATGATGCGGTTCCCGCTGAGGCCGTCCGGGATAAGATTGTCGTTATCGGCGCAACCGCCATCGGCATTCATGATGAATGTGTGACACCTTTTGATAAAGTGTTTCCCGGCCCCGAAGTTCATCTCAACGTTATCGACAGTGTTCTGGCGGGGGATTATCTGTATCATCCGGCCTGGGCGGCATTATTTGACCTTCTGGTGATTATCTGCGGGGGGTTGTTTTTTTCTCTTGTCCTGTCCCGAACCGGTCCGCTGATCGCCGGTATCGCCGGGGTGTTGATTTTCGGCGGTTATATCTGGCTGTGTCACTATTTTTTTTCCGAGATGGGCTGGATTCTCAATATGGTTTATCCTTTTTGCGTATTTTTGCTGGTTTATCTGGCGGTAACTTCCTATAAATATTTTGTCGAAGAAGGACAGAAAAAATTTATTCGATCGGCTTTCTCCAAGTATCTTGCGCCGGAAGTGGTCAATCAGTTGATCGAATCACCAAATAAGCTGGTGCTCGGCGGGGAGCGGCGCGAAATTACCGCTTTCTTTTCGGATGTACAGGGCTTTACGAACATTTCCGAAAAGCTGGCACCGGAAGAGCTGGTGGAATTGCTGAATGAGTTTTTGACGGAAATTACCGACGTAATATTGCACCATAAGGGCGGGGTGGACAAGTTTGAAGGGGATGCGGCGATTGCTTTTTTTGGTGCCCCCAATGAGTTGGAAAACCACGCCGAGGCGGCCTGCTGGTCGTGTATTGATATTCAGCAAAAGATGATAAACATGCGGGAAAAATGGCGTCAGCAGGGCAAACCCGCGCTTTATGTGCGCATTGGCCTTCATTCCGGTCCGGCGGTCGTGGGGAACATGGGTTCCAGAAATCGTATGGATTACACCATGATGGGCGATACCGTCAATACAGCCGCCCGTCTGGAAGGTGTGAATAAAAGGTACGGGACCTACACCCTGATTGGAGAAACGACCTATCAGGCGGCCGGGAAAAGTATCGTTGCCAGGGAACTGGATGCGGTTAAAGTTGTCGGTAAAGCCCTTCCTATCGCTATTTATGAACTTCTGGGATATGCCGGCAAAGTAGAGTCATCATTGCTGGAGACTGCGGAGCATTATGCCCGCGGTTTGGAAGCCTATCGCAATCAGCACTGGGAGAAGGCCATTGAATTTTTCACCGCGGCGCTGGAAGTGACCCCGGAAGATGGCCCCAGCCAGGTAATGATTCGTCGCTGCAAAGAATTTCGGGAAAATCCGCCGGGAGCCGATTGGGACGGTTCCTTCTCACTGACGACCAAGTAATTTTCTGATCGGAAGCAAATGAGCAGATTGCAGGGCAGATTGTTGGTTATATTGCTGTTGCTGTTTGGTGTTGTCGCCGGAAGTGGGAATAGCAGCACGGCTTCTTTTAATACGGAATATTTTTTTCAAAAAGCACGAATTTTCATGTCCGAGGGAAAGTATCTGGAAGCTATGGGGTTTTATCAAACCATCGCCGACACTTCTGCGGACCCGGAAGAAAAGGCGCAGGCGTTGCTGATGATTGGTGTTTCCTATGCTTTTTATTTGGACCAGCCGGACAAAGCTTTACAATACTTTGATTATATCTGTCAGGCCTATTCCACCACCTCGGCCGCAGCGGAAGCTTTGTTCCGAAAGGGGGTTGTTTTCTATAAGGAGGAAAAATACCCTGAAGCATATCAATTTTTTACTGATTATCTGGCCGTATTCCCGGATGGTCGGCAAAGGCAGTCTGCCACCGTCTGGGCAGAAAGTGCCCTGAATCTGGCCGCTGCTGATACCCGGAGCAGGCCGCTTCGGCGGAGCAGGATTCCTTATTCGCCGCATACCTTGATCCGGGTGTTGCTGGCGGAAGATCAGAAAACGGTGATTATCAGTGCGGTCGGCGGATTGAAAATCGACGGTCTACCGTTGCAGCAAAGCGAACGAGAAACCGTTGGGAAGGTGGTTTTTTCCGCATCCGGCGGAACTCTTTTGGTTAATGGCCGCGATCTTGATCGGGACTGTTGCCGGGTAAGTGCCCCCGAGAGGTACCTGCGGCTGCACAATACCCGCTATCGCGGTTATTTTACGGTTTCAGCAAACGGCCGTCGGCTTTCTGTCATTAATCAGGTCCCCTTGGAACATTATCTGTATGGGGTCGTTTCCCGCGAAGTCCCCTGCGACTGGCCCATGCAGGCCTTGATGGCGCAGGCGGTAGCCGCGCGGACCTATGCCTTGTATATGAAACATTGCCGGGAGGAAAACGCCTATGATGTGGCGGCAACAACGGCCTCTCAGGTATACGGCGGATATGACGCGGAAAAGTTTCGGACGACTCTTGCCGTGGACAAAACCTGTGGCGAAATCATGACCCATAACGGGGGACTGGTGGTCGCTTATTTCCACTCCAACAGCGGGGGGTACACCGAAAACCCGCTATATGTGTGGGGAGTGGAAGTTCCTTATTTACGGGCCCAGCCGGATCAATTCAGCATCAATTCTTCCGGCGATTCCTGGCAATATTTTTTATCGTATGCCGACGCCAGGCAAAAACTCCAAGATTATGGTTTCAACAGCGGCCGTATCAAGCGGTTTCAATTTGAGGAGAAGACGTGTTCCGGAAGGTTTGGTAAGGTCAGGGTGGTTTCTGATAAAGGGAACCGGACGATCAACAGCAATCAGTTCCGGCTGGCCATCGGCGCAACCAGGTTGAAAAGTACCTGTTTTCAACCGGAATCCAACGAAACGGGAGTCCTTTTCACAGGGCAGGGATACGGCCACGGGGTCGGTATGAGCCAGTGGGGTGCCCGCAAGATGGCGCTGGGAGGACATGACTACAAAAGTATTTTACGCCATTATTATACCGATATCATGATTGTCTCCATGGTAGATTGAGGCGTGGTCGGAAAACGAACGGTTCAGCTCGCCTGACTGTGCGAAGTTGCTGTGATTTCCATTTGCAGAAAATATTTTCGAGTCCGGGCTCAGCGCTGGTTTGCCCTGTTTTCCTTGAAGGTGGTTTTCTCCTTATCTCGCGTTGCATATGAACTGTCGGTATGGAGCATTATGTTATCAATAAGACGGCATTTGCCCACTTTGACCGCCAGGGCCATGACTGCCGGACATTCAACTGTTTCCACCTCCGCCAGGGTTTCGGGGTCGCAGATGGTGATGTAATCTATATCGGTTTCGGCGTGGGATGTAATCAGCGCTGAAGCGGCGGCAATGATTTCGGCAGCACTGGTTTTTCCGGCAGTCACCATTTCCCGTGCTCGGAAAAGGGCCTTTGACAAGGAGAGGGCGGCCGGGCGTTGCTCCGGAGTAAGATACGCATTTCGGGAACTCATGGCCAGCCCGTCGTCTTCCCGCACAGTCGGTCCGCCAACGATGGTGATGTCGAAGTTCAAGTCCCTCACCATACGCCGGATAACGGCAAGCTGCTGGTAGTCTTTTTCTCCGAATATGGCGGCATGCGGTTTGACGAGATTGAATAGTTTGGCCACGATTGTGGCCACGCCCTGAAAATGCGTGGGCCGGGACAGGCCGCACAGATGACCGGGCAGATGGTGGAGCGTTATATAAGTTTCAAAATCCGGGGAGTATAAATCGCTCCTCTCGGGCGCAAAAACCGTTTTTACACCTGCCTTTGAGGCAGCTTCCACGTCCCGCTCAAAGCTTCGCGGATAAGTGGCAAAGTCTTCTCCCGGTCCGAACTGGGTGGGGTTGACAAATATGCTGAGAATTGTGTGGTTCCCGTAATGTTCCGCCAAATGAAGCAGGGACAGATGCCCCTCGTGCAGAAATCCCATGGTGGGAACAAAAACCAGGGTCTTCCCCTGATTTCGCAGTTTTTCGGCATGTCGCTGCATGTCCTGTGATGCCTTAATGATTTCGATGATAACCTCCTTGCGCTTGCGGATGAACAGCGTCTTGGTCTCACAACGTCGAATACAGTTAGTGACAATAGTACAGAACCATTATTTTTTGAAAAGTAATTTTTTTGCGAAAAGAATTTTTTTGAAATGTTTCGTAAATAATCAGGTATGAATTGAAATGAAAATGCTGTCAGAAGAGAGAATCTGATTCTGGAGCGACCGAAAAGCGGGATTACCGCTTCGGATTTTTTACCCCCAGGCGATGTTTTTGCTTGTAAGTCGGATATATAGCTGATAAAAAGCAAATTGTGATGCAGGCTAGGTGCCGGATGGAATAATGGTTTCTATCCTTGTGATTTACCGAAATATCGGTTTCAGTCGCTGATAGATGACGTGTCTTTCTGTACACCGTAGATCCGGCAAATGGAACCACCGCTGTTTATTGGCTTACGATAATTTTTGATTTAAAAGGGGTGACATGAATCTTTTATCCGATTCAATTTTAGGGCTGTTTTCCAATGACTTGGCCATTGATTTGGGAACGGCCAATACGTTGGTTTTTGTGAAAGGGAAAGGTGTTGTTTTAAGTGAACCATCGGTGGTGGCTGTGCGGACGGACAATCGGTCGAAAAACCGGGTGCTGGCGGTTGGGGAAGAGGCCAAACGAATGCTGGGGCGCACTCCGGGAAGTATTGTGGCCATCCGCCCCATGCGGGATGGGGTTATTGCCGATTTCGACGTGGCCGAGGCCATGTTGCGTTATTTTATATTAAAGGTCCATAATCGACGGAAATTTGTTCGTCCCAGAATTATTATCGCTGTGCCCACCGGAATTACCGAGGTTGAAAAAAGAGCAGTCAAAGATTCTGCCGAGCGAGCCGGCGCCAGAGAGGTTATTCTTATCGAAGAGCCCATGGCTGCTGCCATAGGGGCGGGATTGCCTGTGGCGGAGCCGACCTGCAATATGGTGGTGGACATTGGTGGCGGTACTACGGAAGTGGCGGTGATTTCACTGGCCGGGATTGTTTACAGCCGCTCTCTCCGGGTGGCGGGAGATAAAATGGACGATGCAATCAGCCAATATATTAAACGAAAATATAACCTTTTGATCGGGGAACGAACTGCCGAATTGATAAAGTTGACTATCGGTAATGCCTATCCGGATGATGGAAATCTGGAGACAATCGAAGTGAAAGGGCGGGATCTTGTTTCCGGTATTCCGAAGATACTGGAGATTGATTCCGAAGAAATTCGGGTGGCTATCTCGGAACAGATTGATGCCATTGTGGAAACAGTGAGAATGGCTTTGGAACAGACCCCTCCGGAGCTTTCCGCGGATATTGTTGATCAGGGGATTGTCCTCACCGGGGGGGGCGCCTTGCTGAAAAATCTGGATAAACTTTTGCGGGAAGAGAGTGGACTGCCCATCACCGTTACTGAAGACCCTTTGACCACCGTTGCCATCGGTACCGGCAAAATGCTGGATAATATTGAAATTTTACGGCAGGTTATGTTGTAGAAGCGTTGCCTGGTTGCATTTCGCAAAGACTTTTCACTCAGCCTATGTTGTAAAATATATGTTTTCAAAGAAGATGGCGATTATTTTCGGTGTGACGGCGATGCTGATCATCAGTATTGTTGTTTTGATCGTTATCCGCCAGCGCTATGAAAGTACTGTCGGGGGAGCGGCAGTGGGTCTTTCTATCGTGGCTCCTTTCCAGGACGTCTTTGTAGGCACAATCCGGTTCAGTCGCAATGTATGGCGTTATTATTTTTCACTGGTTTCCGCGGCAAGGGAAAATGATCATCTCCGCAAACAGTTGCGTCGAATCATTTCGGAGAACAATCAATGCAAGGAGGTACTTCTGGCCAATCAACGGCTGCGGCGCCTTTTGAATTTTCATAAAGAAATAAAAGCGCATACTTTTGCTGCAGAAGTGATCGCACAGGATCCTTCGACCTGGTTCCGGACCATTGTCATTGATAAAGGGAGTTCGGATAATGTGGAACCCAATATGCCGGTGGTAATGCCGGAAGGCATTGTCGGGCAAGTGGTGAACGTTTCGCTTGATTATTCTAAAGTATTGCTTATTAATGATCCCAACAGCGCCGTGGATGCCCTGTGCCAGAGAACCCGGGCCAGAGGTATTGTCAGAGGCGGCATTAATGAAAAATGTGATTTTGAATATGTTTTGCGAAAGGATGATGTCAGAGTTGGCGATATAGTGGTTTCTTCCGGGCTGGACGGTGTGTATCCCAAAGGCCTCCGTATCGGTCGGGTTTCCCGTGTGATCAAGCGCAATTCCGGTATTTTTCAGGCAGTTGAAGTGGAACCGTACGTCAATTTCAATAAATTGGAAGAGGTGCTGGTTGTTGTTAATGCCTCGCGGCATCAAATGGCAAGAATGAAATGATTTATTGCTTACATGCCCTGGCAGTTCTGGTCATTATCCTTTTGCAGTCGGTGATTTTCCCTCCTAAGGGGGTTTATGACCTTTTCATTCTTCTATCCGTGTATCTTGCTCTTTACCGCTCCGCTCAAGAAGCTGTTTTCATAATTATTGTTTTCGGCCTTGTCATGGATTCGATTACCGGCGGGGTTTTCGGGCTGCATTGTCTTACATATCTATGGATATTTGTCGGTTTGCGGTTGATCGTTACCTATTTGGATAAGAGCAGCCTGTTTTTTCAGCTGGGAGCGGTGCTGGCGGGTATTTTGCTCGAGAATTTTTTTTTCTGGTGGGCGGGTGTTCTGCCCGACAGTTTCACCGCCCGGGAAAGTGCGTTTTTGTTTGCCGGGCTGATCCGACAACTGATTCTGGCTGGTATTACCGCCCCCCTGTTTCTGTTATGGTGGCGAGGCGTTGTCGACAATTTGCCGCATACCTTCGCGCGACTTGGCAAGAAATTAACGGCAGAGTTTTATCTTGACTGACTATTACAAAACGGTTGATGCCGAGTGGTATAAAAGTCGTCTGGTTTTGACTGTTTTTTTCGTGGCTGTGGCATTTATCGTGTTGTTATTGCGGCTCTTTTTTTTGCAGATCATTAAAGGGCCGGAATATAGAAGGCTGTCTGAAAACAATTGCATTCGGCTGCAAAAAACAGAACCCCTGCGCGGTCTGATTTTTGACCGGAAGGGGCATCGTCTGGTTGATAATCGCCCCGCTTTTGATTTGAATATTATTCCCCGGGACGTTGGCAGTATTTCGGATACGTTCGCCGGACTCGCTCATTTAACCGGATATTCACCAGAGGTTCTCAAAGAAAAATACGATCGAAACCGGGGACCCAATTCCTACAAGCCGGTGCCGCTTCTCCGGGATGTAAGCAGGAACATACTGGCTATTGTGGAGGCGCACAGTTTTGATCTGCCCGGTGTAGTTATGAATTTCAAACCCCGGCGGCACTACTTGTATGACTCGTTTGCCGCTCATTTGATCGGATATTTGGGGGAGATCAGTCGCGAAGAGATTGCCAGCGGCGATTATACCGGATACGAAGCGGGCAACTATATCGGCAAGTGCGGCATTGAAAAGCGTTATGATAATTTGTTGCGGGGGAAATCGGGCGGGCGGCAGGTGGAAGTCAATGCCAGCGGCCAGGTTGTGCGGGTATTGAAAACGGTGCCAGCTGTTCCGGGGGACAATATTTATCTCACCATTGACTTTGCTCTCCAGCGTCACATGGAAGAATTGCTGGCCGGCCGGGCCGGTGCGGCGGTGGCACTGGATCCCTTGTCCGGGGAAGTTTTGGCCATGGTCAGTCAGCCGGATTTTAATCAAAATCATTTTGTCGATGGAATGTCCCGGCAGCAATGGAGGTGCTTGATCGAGAATCCCTATCGGCCTATGGAGAACAAAGTGGTGCAGGCCGAATATCCGCCGGCCTCCGTATACAAAATTGTGACAGCTATGGCGGCGTTGGAGGAAGAAGTGGTTGACGCCGAAGAAGTCATTGATTGTCCCGGCTACTACAAGTATGGTAACCGGATTTTTCGCTGCTGGGACAAGAAGGGGCATGGCCGGATGAATATGGTGGAGGCGCTGTCCCAATCGTGTGATGTTTATTTCTACCAGGTCGGGGTAGAAGTGGGCGTGGAACGTCTGGCCTGGTATGCCAAGGCCTGCGGGCTGGGGCGGCCTACCGGTATAAATATGGCTGGAGAGACAAACGGGCTGGTGCCGACCAAGAAATGGAAAAAGCACCGTTCCGGACAACCTTGGATTGGTGGAGACACAATTAATCTGTCAATCGGGCAGGGATATAATCTGGTAACACCGATGCAGATGGCGGTTTTAATTGCTGCAATAGCCAATGGCGGGACCATCAAACGGCCGCTGCTGGTAAAAAAAATTGAGACTGTGGAGGGGGAAACGGTGCATCGGTCCCGGCCGGAGGACAGGGGGACGCTTCCGGCCGGGGAAACCACATTGGCCATTATTCGGCGCGGGTTGCATAAGGTAGTCAATGACCGTCAGGGTACAGCGTGGTATTCCGTGCACGCAGACGAAGTCGATATCAGCGGGAAAACAGGCACTGCCCAGGTGGTTGCCAGCCCGCAGGATTTGCCCGGAGAGACAGCCGAAGAGCGGGAGGTGGCAGAGACGTTCAAACCTCATGCCTGGTTTGTGGCCTATGCACCGTCAGAATTTCCGGTGATTGCAGTGGCTGTTCTGGTGGAGCATGGGGAACATGGCTCCACCACCGCCGGCCCTATCGCCAGAAAAATTATTGAAGCCTATTTACAAAAGGGTAAATCTTTTCTGAAGTAAGTTTGAACACCGGGCTGAAGGAGAAGGGAAAAGGGTATGCTAGATGACTGGCGGGGCAAACGGATTGAATGGGGATTATTGATACCGGTCCTTCTTCTCGGGGGGGTCGGTTTACTGGCTTTGTACAGTACTTTCCCGTCGGCGCCATTTTTGCAGAATCCCCTGGTTCTCAGGCAGGCGGCCCGGATCGGCCTGGGGTTGATAATGGTTTTTGTCTGTCTGGTGTTTAATTATAAAACGCTGGATTTATGGGCTGGCGGTATTTATTTTTTGAGCATTATCTTATTGCTGGGCGTTCTTTTTGTCGGCAAAGAAGCCGGAGGATCTCAGCGCTGGATCAATCTGGGGCCGGTAACCATACAACCTTCAGAATTTGCCAAACTTGCAGTAGTGGTCGTGCTGTCCAAGTATTATGCCAGAAACGCCAGTATGGAAGGTTTTACCTTGCGAACATTGATCCCTCCCATGGTTCTGACGTTGATACCGTTTGCGCTGATCATGCTACAGCCGGATCTGGGTACGGCTCTTTTAATTGCCATGATTGCCGGTTTCATGACGATTTTTGTTAAGATTGACCGGCGGACACTCTATTGGCTGGCAGGCCTGCTGGTTGTTTTATCACCGTTGCTTTGGTGCTTCTTGTTTAAAGAGTACCAGAAGCAGCGCATACTGACCTTTCTGGATCCGCAACGCGATCCTTTGGGCGCCGGCTATCATATTATTCAATCAAAAATCGCCATCGGTTCCGGGATGATTTTTGGTAAGGGATTTAATCAGGGTACCCAGAACGCCCTTGATTTTTTGCCGGAGCAGCATACCGATTTTATTTTGTCTGTGCTGGCGGAAGAATGGGGTTTCGTCGGGTGCACCGTGGTCTTATTACTTTATTTTATGGTTATTGTCTGGGGTATCAGTATCGGGTATCAGTGCCGGGATAATTTTGGTATTATTTTGGCTGTGGGCATTGCGGCCATGATTTTCGGACAGGTATTTGTCAATGTCGGGATGGTAATGGGATTAATGCCGGTCGTCGGGGTACCATTGCCTTTGATCAGCTATGGCGGGTCTTCAGCAATAACTTTTATGCTGGGAATCGGTATTTTATTAAATATCAGCAGGAAGCGACTGGGTATGGATTGATAAGCCGATATTTTTCCGTCTTACAAGCAAGAGGGCCTGCAATCATAATCGTACGGAAAATGTTATAACAAAAATATCAGAAAAAGATTCGGTCTGGAGTGCAGGAAACGATCAGGAGGCGTTATGAGAAAAAGCAGTTCTTCGGATGCGGTTACAACTTTTTTGGGGGCGGAGGCTTCGATTGAAGGCACCATAAATTTTGAGGGCACGATCCGGGTGGACGGCAGGGTGTCCGGTACGATCCGCAGCGTTTCCGGAACACTGATCGTGGGTGAAAAAGCCGTGATTGACGGGGATGTGTTTGTGGGGGTTGCTGTTGTGCTGGGGAAAGTTTCCGGTATGATCGAAGCCGCCAGCCGCATAGAGGTTTATCCACCGGCCAACATCGAAGGGAATATTCAGTCTCCGGTGATATCGATTGATGCCGGCGTCGTTTTTCAGGGGAATTGTTCCATGCCCTCCCGCAATCGCACTTCCGAAGTGCCGGAAAGAGTATCTACCGGTGAATCCGGAGGAGACAGCGCAAAAGATAAAAAAAATTCAAAAAAACTTTTGACATTCGATTAATTTGTGATAAAAGAAGAGTTTATTTTTAACCTGAATTTGAGAACTGCAAGACAGTTTTGAGCGGTTCGTAGCCGATATGGAAAGAGGTTTTCATGAAACACAGGACACAGTTGATTTTATCAGGGGCCGGGATATTCGGTAGCTGGCTGTTTGCAGGAACAGCCGATGCTTCCGGTGTCAGTGTTATGCCGGATCAGTCTCTTATCTGGCAGATCGTTAATTTTCTGGTGCTAATATGGATTTTAAATTTCGTTTTATATCGTCCGATTCGAAATGTTATTGCGCAACGGAAAGAAAAAATGGAAGGTCTGGATAAAAGTATTCAGAATTTCGAAGAGGATGCGCTGAAAAAAGAAGAAGCCCACATAGAAGGGATTGAAGCGGCCAAAAGTAACGGGAAAAGGGAGAAAACCGCTTTAATCGAAGAGGCGACCGCCGAGGAAAGAAAGATTATAGAAGAAATTAACCGGGAAACACAGAAAACAATCTCAGAAAATAAGGAAAAAATTGCCCGGGACGTGGAAAGCGCTGCGGCGGACTTATTGGCAAAAGTGGACGGCTTTGCCGCTGAAATCGGCCGGAAGGTACTGGGAAGGGAGATAGCATAAGCATGACTGGTGTGAAACAAGTACGGAAGAGAGTTGTGACACTGGTGATAATGGTGGCGTTTTTGGCGGTGTTCGCGGGGGTTTCCGCGGCTTCAGGCGGCGGTGAAGGTGCCGGGACCGGGCACGGGTGGCAGACAACGGATACTTACAAAGTGATGAATTTTGGGGTGTTGGCGGTGGTGTTGTTTCTGCTCGTACGCAAACCTTTAGCCGGAGCGCTTGATGGACGAATTAAGGAAATCCGGGAGGAACTCCGGAGCCTTGAAAATAAGAAAGAGGAAGCCCGTCAGAAGCTGGATGAATACACGGAGAGATTGTCTGCCCTGGAGCAGGAGGCGGCGGCCATAATTGAAGACTACAAAGCTCAGGGAGAAGCGGCCCGGTCCAGAATTCTGGATGATGCCAAGGCTTCCGCGCAGAAAATTGAGCAGCAGGCGCAGCGGAATATCGAAAATGAATTTGAAATGGCGCGGCAGAAACTGCAACAGGATATTTTTGAAAAAGCGGTGAATCGCGCTGAAGAACTGGTCAAGAATAAGATAACGCCCGAGGATCAGAATAAGCTGGTGGATGAATATTTGGAGAAGGTGGTGGCCAAGTGAAGAATTTTGCAATTTCAAGAAGATATGCCAAAGCATTAATGCTTATGGGGGAAGAGGACGGTCAGGCCGAAGAATATGGCAGACAGTTAAATGGTTTCGTGGAATTGCTTGACCGGGAAAGTGAGTTTGAAAATGTCATCAACAATCCCCTTTATCCGGTTGACAGTCGCCGGGCCGTTTTGGAGACGGTAGTGGATAAATTGGGATTAAGTGCGGTTCTCAAATCTTTTTTGTTGTTGCTATTTGAAAAACGACGGATTGCTCATCTGAGAGGTGTCAACGAGTTTTATCAAAAGTTGGTGGATGAATTCAAGGGAATTGTGCATGCGGATGTTGTTTCTGCCAGTGAACTTTCCGATGAGGCGATCGAAAAAATCCGGAACTCTTTGGCTCGGATGACCGGGAAAGAGGTTCTCTTGGATATCAGTCAGGATCCGTCAATAATCGGGGGCGTGATAACCAGGGTGGGCGATATTGTGTTGGACGGCAGTATTCGAACCCAGTTAGAGAATATGAAAGAATCTTTAAAAAAAGGTGAGAGAGTCTAATGGAAATAAGAGCAGAAGAGATTAGTCAGGTTATCAAAGAGCAGATTAAGGGCTTCGACAAAAAAGTCGAACTGAGTGAGACGGGTGTGGTGCTGTCTGTAGGAGATGGTATTGCCAGAGTCTATGGCTTGACTGACGTCATGGTGCTGGAGTTGGTGGAATTTCCGGGCGGCGTTCTCGGTCTGGCCATGAATCTGGAAGAAGACAGTGTCGGCGTTGCCCTTATGGGAGAGGATATCCATATAAAAGAAGGGGATATCGTTAAACGAACCAAGCGCATCGCGGAAATTCCTGTAGGCACAGGTGTTTTGGGCCGGGTTATGGATACCACCGGAGAGCCCTTGGACGGAAAAGGCCCGGTGGAATCTTCTGAAAGCCGTCGAATTGAAATGGTCGCTCCGGGTGTCATTGCCAGAAAGAGTGTCCACGAGCCGATGATGACGGGTCTGAAAGCCATTGACGCCATGACGCCGGTTGGCCGGGGTCAGCGGGAGTTGATTATCGGCGACCGCCAGATCGGTAAGACCGCAGTAGCGATTGACGCTATTCTAAGCCAGAAAAACACCGATGTTTACTGTATTTATGTCGCCTGTGGTCAGAAAAAATCATCGGTCGCCCAGGTGGCGGCGGTACTGGAGAAATATGGTGCCATGGAATATACAACCATTATCTCCGCTTGCGCCAGTGAACCGGCCTCTTTGCAGTTTCTGGCTCCTTACGCCGGCTGTGCCATCGGCGAATACTTCCGGGATAACGGACAGCATGCGCTGATTATTTACGACGACCTCTCCAAACAGGCGGCCGCTTACCGACAGGTTTCGTTGCTTATGCGTCGCCCGCCGGGTCGCGAAGCTTATCCGGGAGATATTTTTTACAACCATTCCCGCCTGCTGGAGCGTGCTGCCAAGCTGAATGATGAGCTTGGTGCGGGCTCCCTGACGGCTCTGCCCATTATCGAGACGCAGGCCGGGGATGTTTCCGCTTATATTCCCACCAACGTTATTTCCATTACCGACGGCCAGATTTATCTGGAGCCGGATCTTTTCTTCGCCGGTGTCCGTCCCGCCATTAATGTGGGCTTGTCCGTATCCCGGGTTGGCGGTGCTGCACAGGCTAAGGCCATGAAACAGGTGGCCGGTAATCTCCGGCTGGATCTGGCTCAGTTCCGGGAACTGGAATCTTTTGCCGCTTTTGGCAGCGATGTGGATGAAGCCACCCGTAAACAGTTGACTCGGGGAGAACGTCTGGTGGAAATTTTAAAACAGCCGCAGTACCAGCCGCTTCCGCTGGAAAAGCAGGTTGTCATTATTTATGCGGGGACCAAGGGGTACCTTGATAAATATGAGGTGGACGTGCTGGCCAAGTACGAAGCGGGACTGTATCCCTTTATTGAGGATAAGTACCCTGATATTTTAAGCGGTCTGGCAGAAAAGAAAGAGCTCACGGACGATCTGGATGCTCAACTGCAGAAAGCACTGGCCGCCTATGACGAAGAGTTCAAGGATACTATTAAATAAGGAAGCGCTATAGCCATTTTTCAAATCGGCGGCTTTCGGATAAATAAAAGGTACTCTGGGTATGGCGAGTTTAAAAGAAGTTCAGGCAAAAATTTCCGGTGTTCAAAAGACCAAAAAGATTACCCGGGCCATGAATATGGTGGCCAGTTCCAAACTTCGGAGTGCGCAGACGGCGATGGAGGCGTTTCGGCCGTATGCGGAAAAATTTTCGGAAGTTCTGGGAAGCCTGGCGGAAAAGTCCGGAGACGAGGAAGCCAGTCAACTCTTAATTCCCTATGACGAAGTCAAACGGGTTCATATTGTCTTGTGTACCTCCGATAGAGGGTTGTGCGGGGCATTTAATAATCGTTTGATAGATACAGCCGCCTCAATGGCGACCCGGCAATTGGGCAATAATCGGGGAATCTCGTTGACTGCTTTTGGGAAAAAAGGGCTTCGCTGGGCTCGTAAAAAAAAATATGACGTGTGGGAAGAATATCTTGATGTGGTTGGTGCGAAATTTGGCTTTGATGTGGCGATGCAGGCCGGCCGGAATTTGATTAATAAATTTTTGAACGAAGAATGCGAAGAAATTTATATTATTTACTCCAGATTTGAAGGCATGTCCAAGCAGGTTCCGGTTATGGATCAATTGCTTCCCATTCCTCCGATTGAAAATGCGGGAGACATCACCGGAGGGGAGCAGACCTATCTTGCAGAGCACATATGTGAACCTTCACCGGCTGAACTGCTGGGGGAAATGTTGCCACGTAATGTTTATATTCAGATATTCAGGGCGTTGTTGGAGACTTCGACCAGCGAACATGCTGCCCGTATGGTAGCTATGGATAATGCCACCAAGGCCTGTGATGACATGATCGACGAGTTGACCATGGTCTACAACAAGGCCCGGCAGGCGGCGATTACGGGTGAATTGATGGATATTGTGGGCGGTGCCGAGGCTTTGAAGGGATAATACACGGTAACTTGATAACTGATTGATTAAATTAATTTGCAGAATAATGAACTGAGTTTTTGGGAGGTTATAAATGGGAGAGAATATAGGTAAGATTACACAAGTCATGGGGCCGGTTGTCGATATCGAATTTGAACCGGGAAACCTGCCGCCCATTCTGGATGCCATTTTAATTACCAATTCGGTCATTAACGATGAGCCGGATAATCTGGTGGTGGAAGTTGCCCAACACTTGGGGGATAACGTGGTACGGACCATTGCTATGGACGTTACCGACGGTCTGGTGCGGGGTGCGCCCGCCAAACATACCGGCAAACCGATTATGATGCCGGTCGGGGAAGCCGGACTGGGCCGGGTGTTGAACGTCGTCGGCAAGCCGGTGGATGGCTTGGGACCGATCAGCCAGGAAAAGATGGCCCCGATTCACCGGGAAGCGCCCAAGTTTACGGAACAGGATACGACCGTGCACGTGCTGGAAACCGGGGTCAAAGTTATCGATCTGCTGGTGCCCTTCCCCCGCGGAGGAAAGATGGGGATGTTCGGCGGCGCCGGTGTGGGCAAAACGGTTATCATGATGGAAATGGTCCACAATATTGCCATGCAGCACGGCGGTATCTCCGTGTTTGCCGGTGTCGGGGAACGGACCCGGGAAGGCAATGACCTTTATCATGAGATGAAGGATTCCGGGGTTTTGCCCAAAGCTGCACTGATTTATGGTCAGATGACGGAACCGCCCGGAGCCCGGGCGCGGGTGGCGCTGTCCGCCCTGACTGCGGCGGAGTATTACCGGGACGAAGAGGGTCAGGACGTGCTGATGTTTATTGATAATATTTTCCGGTTTACGCAGGCTGGGCAGGAAGTGTCTTCCCTGCTGGGTCGGATTCCGTCCGCGGTGGGTTATCAGCCCACTCTGGCGGTGGATCTGGGGGAATTGCAGGAACGCATTACCTCCACGGATAAAGGGTCAATTACCGCCGTTCAGTGCGTATATGTTCCGGCAGACGACTTGACCGACCCCGCTCCGGCAACTACCTTTGCCCATCTGGACGGGACCGTGGTGCTTTCCCGGCAGATTGCAGAGTTGGGCATTTATCCTGCTGTGGACCCGCTGGATTCTGCTTCCCGGATTCTTGATGCTTCCTATATTGGCGCGGAGCATTACCAAGTCGCCCGTCAGGTGCAGACGATCTTGCAGAAATACAAAGAGTTGCAGGACATCATCGCTATTCTCGGTATGGAAGAGCTGTCGGATGAAGACAAAATTACGGTAGAGCGGGCGCGAAAAATTCAGCGTTTCCTTTCTCAGCCGTTCCATGTAGCCGAAACATTTACGGGCATGTCCGGTGTTTACGTTAAAGTGGAAGATACTGTAAAAGGTTTTAAAGAAATCTGTGAGGGAAAATATGATGACCTGCCGGAGCGCGCTTTCTATATGGTAGGTACCATTGAGCAGGCGGTAGAAAAAGCCGAGAAGATGAAGCAAGAAGGATAAATGATAGCCGAAAGGTAGAAGCGGAAATGGCGGAAACGATAGAACTGACGGTGGTTACACCGGAAAAAGAAGTAGTCCGTATCGATGGCCAAATGGTGATGGCGCCGGGGTCTGTAGGAGAGTTCGGTGTACTGCCGAATCATACACCATTTTTGACTTCCTTGCAAACCGGAAAACTTGTTTACAAGGATAACGGCGGTAAGGATCACTTGGTGTTTGTCAGCGGCGGGTTTGTAGAGGTCTTGCCGGATAAAGTCACCGTGCTGGCTGAATCCGCGGAACATAAAGCAGACATTGATATGCAAAGAGCGGAAGATGCCAAGGCGAGAGCGGAAAGACGTCTTGAGAGCGGCAATACGGACGAGATTGATTTTACCAGAGCAAGAGCTGCGCTGGCCAGGGCCTTGCATCGGATAAAAATCGCCTCCTCATAATATTTTTTATTGCTGGCGGGTTTTTTCAAATCCGGTAGCGTTCAAAAGAAAAAAAGGCATGTCTTGAAAGGGCATGCCTTTTTTAATAGAAAAATCGTCTGTGGGACGAAAGTAGAATTATGGTCATAAAAGATACCGGAAATATTGCTGTGGTGATTCTGGCAGCCGGTTTGGGGACCCGGATGCAGTCGGCCAAGGCCAAGGTGCTCCATGAGTTGGCCGGCAAAACGCTTATCGGTTACGTTGTGGAAACGGCGGCAAAAATCGTTAATATTGAAAATGTCGTAGTGGTGGTGGGGCACCAGGCCGGAGCGGTTTGCCGGGAGGTAGAAAAACGGGGAAAGGCTGTATTTGCCAATCAACCGGAACAACAGGGAACAGGGCATGCAGTCTGGTGTGCGTTGAGTTCTCTGCCGGAAAAGGCTGAGGAAGTATTGATCCTGTGTGGAGACGTTCCTTTTCTTTCCCAAAAAACGCTCCAAGCGCTGATTGATCTTCACCGCAGAGAAAATCAAGTGATTACGCTTCTATCGGTCCGGTTACAAGAGCCTACCGGATACGGCCGAATTGTTACGGATCAGCAGGGAAATGTGCGGAAAATTGTGGAAGAGGCTGATGCCTCTGCGGCAGAGAAAAAGCTTAAGCTGGTGAATGCCGGAATCTATTGTGTGCAAAGGGATTTTTTACAATGGTCTTTATCCCGGATCAATGCCAATAATGCCCAGAAAGAGTTTTATTTGACAGATATTATAGAGATTGCCTGTATTCAGGATCAAGGCGTTGGTGCCTGGGTGGTGGAAAATCCGGCGGAGGTAATGGGAATAAACAGTCTGGGGGATCTGGCCCGTGCAGAGGCCGTGGTTCATAAAATGACTTGACTTTTTGCGATTCAGATGAATATACTAATACTTAGCTGAGGTGGTGAATGGTGGTGAAGGAAGAGACTGATAAAACAATATTTGCCCGTTTTGATGAGATAGAAACCAGGGTTGATCAATTAATAAAAAAAATCGAAATATTAGAAGCGGAGAACAATAATTTTAGAAATCAAATCGTAGCGTTGGAAAAAGAAGCCCAAGAGAAAAAGGCCGCAGAAACGAGTTACTTGGAGGAAAAAACCAAAGTACGGGAAAAAATTGAGGCTTTGTTGGAGAAAGTAGGCCGTTTTACAGAAACGGGGTAAACTAGCCGCCCCCATCATGTTTGAACACATACGCAGCACAGAAAGAGGTTACGGTGAGCGAAAACATAACAATTCATCTTTTCGGAAAATCTTATAGTTTTCGGGCCGATGAAGGGGTATCAGATGCAAAAGCGGTTGCCCATTTTCTGGAAAACGAGGTCAATTCCGTGGAAAAAGCAGAAAGTCGGTCACTCAGGCAGAATGATTTTACCAAATTGACGCAAGCCGCTTTAAATATTGCCAACGGATTTATTGAACTGCAACGCAAGCATCTGGATTTGCTGGACCGTGTTACAAAGCGAACGGATTCTCTGAAGCGAACTTTGGATGCGGCTTGCGAAATATAAAAGTATTTCGCTGTCTTTGCTGCATATGTGTGCATGATAGAGCCTGTTTTTCCCCTTGCCGTGCAAGTGATTGAAAGACGCTCTTTGTCCCAACTGTCAAAAGAAGGGTGCTGTCTCTGACTTCGGTGAGCATGTTCTGCTGGTACAGAAAAGCCTGAAGAAGTTAATGTGGCGCCCACGTTGTCAAACCTGGTCAAAGACCTGGCAACACGGCACGGCAGGGGGTTTTTACAGGCGCTGTTTCCTCGACGCGGTTTCCTGTTTTTCTCTTCAGAGTTTTTTTTCCCGGATTGTTTCTATCACCCCAATTTCTGTCTATATACGGAAATATAATAGGGTGTGGAGAATGTCACTGTAAATTTTTCAGAGCGGAGAAACGGTTTTTTTGCCAAAAGACAGTTTTGTCTGTTTTGCGGATGGAGAATATTGTAGCAAATGGTTCATGAACCATATTTTCACATAATAAGTAACAGGAGGGGGAATGGTTGAAAAAATTCTGTTTGTGAGTATAGCCGCTTTCTGTATCGGATTCCTGCTGGCCTTTTGGCTCCGAAAAGGGTCTTATGCCAAAAAGGTTAACGCAGCCAGGGAGGAAAGCCGGCGCATGATTGAGGATGCCCGCTTGCGGGCGGAAAATCTGGTCAAAGAGGCGGAACTGGAAGCCAAAGACCGGCTTCTTAAAATGAAGGGGGATTTTGATGCGGAGACGTCTGATACCCGGAATGAACTGAAGGCGCGAGAGCAGCGATTGCTTGCCAAGGAAGAAAATAATGACAAAAAGTTGGAACAGCTGGAGCGCAGGGAGCGGGATCTTGCCAAACAGGAAAAACGGCTTCATAAAAAAGAGGGGGATCTTGGACGAAAAGAGGCCGACTATGATGCTCTTCTTGATGAACGGCGGAAGCAGCTGGAGGAAATCTCCGGATATACGGTGGAACAGGCCAAAGACTTTTTAATGAAATCTTTGGAGGACGAAGCCAAGCATGATGCCGCCAAGTACATCAAAAAGCGGATTACGGAGGCAAAAGAAAATGCCGATAAGGAGGCCAAGAAGGTCATTGCCACTGCCATTCAACGCTATGCCGGTGATTTTGTGGCGGAACGAACGGTGTCGGTAGTGGAATTGCCCGGCGATGAGATGAAAGGCCGGATTATCGGACGGGAGGGGCGTAATATCCGCACTCTTGAGGCGGCCACCGGAATTGATTTAATTATTGATGATACCCCGGAAGCGGTTATTCTCTCCGGTTTTAATCCTGTCCGGCGCGAAGTGGCGCGTATATCTATTCAGCGATTGATTGCGGACGGCCGGATTCATCCGGCCCGTATAGAAGATGTCGTTAAAAAAGTGGAAGCGGAAGTGGACGGGATTATTAAAGAAGCTGGGGAACAGGCCGCTTTCGAGGTTGGTGTTCACGGCATCTCCCCGGAATTGATAAAGATTTTGGGGAGCTTGAAGTTCCGGACAAGTTATGTCCAGAACGTTTTACAACATTCGGTGGAGGTCGGCTATTTTTGCGGGATTATGGCTTCGGAGTTGGGATTTAACGCCAATCTGGCCAAACGGATGGGATTGCTCCATGATATCGGCAAAGCAATGGATCATGAGGTAGAGGGCTCCCATGCCATTATCGGCTCCAAGGCGGCCCAGAAATATGGGGAAACGCCGGAGGTGGTTCATGCCATTGCCGCGCACCACGAAGATGTTCCTCCGGAAAGCGTATATGATGTATTGGTGCAGGCGGCGGATGCACTTTCCGGTGCCCGTCCTGGTGCCAGAAAAGAACTGCTGGAAAATTATATTAAGCGACTGGAGGACTTGGAAAATATCGCCAATGAATTCAATGGAGTTGCTAATGCCTTTGCCATTCAGGCCGGCCGGGAATTGCGGGTTATGGTTGAAGGTGATACCATTTCCGATGAGAATGCCGTTATCCTCAGCCGCGATATAGCCAAGAAAATTGAAGAGCAGTTGACTTTTCCCGGCCAGATCAAGGTGGCGGTGATCCGGGAAACCCGAGCGGTGGAATATGCCAATAAATAAATCAACGGCGGAACAGGCCCCATGACCATTATTGATACCCTTGAAGAACGCGGATTTATTGAAGCCGTTACCCATGACCGGGAACTTCGGGAGAAAGTTGCGGAATCGCCGGTTACCTGTTATATCGGGTTTGATCCTACCGCCTCCAGCCTGCATATCGGCAGCCTGGTTCCGATTATGTCTCTGGCCCATATGCAGAGGGCCGGACACCGACCGATTGCGTTGATGGGCGGCGGAACCGGTCTGGTAGGTGATCCCAGCGGCAAGACCGAAATGCGCCAGCTGATCACGCCGGAAGATGTGAAAGAAAATATTCGGGGCATCAAAAAACAGCTGGAGCACTTCATCGATTTTTCCGGCGGCACGGCCCTGTTGCTGAACAATGCCGACTGGCTCAGCGGCTTGGAATACATACCCTTTCTGCGCGACATCGGCAGGCATTTCAGCGTCAACCGCATGATCAAGGCGGAAAGCTACCGCATGCGCCTGGAATCGGAAGAGGGACTCAATTTTATCGAATTTAACTACATGTTGCTGCAGGCTTATGATTTTCTGCAGCTCTATCAGACGCATAACTGCATATTGCAGATGGGCGGCAGCGATCAGTGGGGCAACATTGTGGCCGGGATTGATCTGGTCCGGCGCGTTTGCAATCAACAGGTCTATGGTCTTACTTTTCCCCTGATCACCACCAGCAGCGGCACCAAGATGGGAAAAACCGCATCCGGAGCGGTCTGGCTGGATCCTGAGCGAACCAGTCCCTACGAATATTATCAATATTGGATAAATACCCATGATGATGATGTAACCCGCTTTCTGGCCCTGTTTACCTTTTTGCCTATGGAAGAAATCCGGGAAGTGGGAAAATTAGAAGGTGCGGGCTTGAACAGTGCCAAGACGGTCCTGGCCTACCAGGCCACCAAGCTTGCCCATGGAGAAGAAGCAGCGGGCGCAGCCTATCAGGCCACGGCTGAAAATTTTGGTGCCCGGTCGATTCCGGATAACCTGCTGCCGTCGAGCAGTGTGCCAAGAGCACCTCTTGTCGCCAATTTGCCGTCCCTGTCTCTAAAAATAGGTGCCCGTAATGAAGAAGGTGCCCCCCACACGGAGTTACCATTTTCGACCATGCAATCCGGCATGTCGGCCTTTGATCTTTTTTATGCGACCGGTTTGACCAAAAGCAAGGGCGAGGCCCGGCGTTTGATCAAGCAGGGGGGAGCCTACATTAATGACAGCCGCGTTTCCGATGAGGATCAGCAGGTCACAACCGGAGACATAGAAGACGGTAGAATTGTGCTCCGGGCCGGCAAAAAACGGTATCACATTGTGCTGGTGAAGGAAGCGCAAAAATGATCGTCAAATTTATTCAAAAAGTTTTAAAAAAAGGTAAAAATTGTCTTGACAGCCCTTGAAAAAATGCGTAAAAGAATAATTTTTGGCTAGGCAATAGATGATCTGGTCGATAAAAAAATAAAAAAAACGATAAAAACGGTTGACACAGCAAATATCATTTGCTATATATAAAAAGTTTTTCGCAAGAAGATTTTTTTGATCTTTGAAAACTAGATAGCAGCAGCCAGCTTGGATGCGACCCAATTAATTATTTCGCTTTCGGCTTTTGTCGAGAGCGATTTTAAATTTAATCGGAGAGTTTGATCCTGGCTCAGATTGAACGCTGGCGGCGTGCCTAACACATGCAAGTCGTACGAGAACGCTTCAGCTTGCTGAAGCTAGTAAAGTGGCGCACGGGTGAGTAACGCGTAGGTAATTTGCCTCCAAGCCCGGAATAACACCGCGAAAGTGGTGCTAATACCGGATAATATCCTGGAATCTCCGGATTTTGGGATCAAAGGTGGCCTCTACATGTAAGCTACTGCTTGGAGAAAAGCTTGCGTACCATTAGCTTGTTGGTGAGGTAACGGCTCACC
>CAZWCS010000018.1:37777-40909 GCA_964632805.1 uncultured Desulfobacterales bacterium | reverse complement strand
TACCGCTACATCCTTCGCCTCCATCAGGCTGGATCTAAGACTTGCCAAATACATATTAGCCATATAAATCACCATATTTTTATATTGACATTATTTTTCCTGACCTAATATAAAACAATGAGAAAACAATCTGATTTTGATTGGGACACCAATAAAGCTCAATCAAGAAAAGCATAGCATTTCTTTTGCCTTAGCAAAATTTGCGTTTCTGGATCCTAATCGTGTTATCTTCGAAGACCTTGAGCATAGTGCTGAAGCATGGTTGCAAAATTCGTGTGACCAATCAAAAACTGGCCGCCAGAGACTTGTCCATGATCGCCTGGTATCCGGTCATCCGGGCCACAACCCGGCTGTCCGCGTCCAGAAAGGTGAAGTCGCCGGTCATTTTGTGGTTGCCGCTGCCGGTGACTTCCAGGACCACCCGCACCCCCTCGGCCGGGAAGGCCTCCCGGTACTGCCGGTACTGCGCGAAGCTGACCGGCAGGGAAACCTGGCCCGCGTTTTCATAACACCAGACAATGGCCAGTTGAAAAGCCACGTCCAGTACCAGGGGGTCCGTCAGCCAGCGTTTCCGCATGGGGTTGGCGATCCATTTGTCCGGGGTCGGGGCGGCGGCGGCGGAAGCCAGCAGCCCTTCCGGGCAGCAGGCGACGATTTCCTTGATGCCCTGCAAGGTTTTCCCGTGAAAAAGGATATCGTTATACACATCGGCGATCTTCCGGGAATAGGCCGGCGCTTTGGCCAGGGCCGCGGGTATCTGATAATCCGGCGGCGACGCCAGGTCATTGCCCAGCATGGCCCGGGCGGAATAATAGAGCGTTTCCGAACCGGTTTCCACAGCATCTCTGATCTGAACGTCCACTGCAAAAACGGCCCCCTCTTTTCGGGCTTTTCCCGCCAGAAGGCAGACGTTATGGTTTTCATCGGCCTTGAGCCCGGCCAGCAGGCGCATATCTTCCAGTCCGGCCAAGACCAGGCCGGGATTGGAATGCAGGGCGGCGTTCCCGAGCCATTCCGCCGCCAGCGCGAAGGGAACCACCGGCACACCCTTCAACACATGATCGGACAGAATCGGCAGGGCCGCGACACTGATCTCCCGGTCAAAGGCCGGAAAAAAAGCAGACCCCTTTTCCGCCGCCGGACCGGAAACAGAAGACAAGCCGGGTTCCACAGATTTCTTGGCAGCATCTTCGATAACGCCCTCCCCGGCCATATCGGCAAACCCGGCGCCGATGACCACTTCGGCATCGGCTCCCGCGGGAGCGGCCATTTCCGACAGCAGACAGTCGGCCCCGGCATCCAGGGGGATCAGGGAGATATTGTTTTTGGCAAACTCCCGTTTCAAAGAGGGGGTCACCATACCGCCGTCCCAGGGCCCCCAGTTAACGGCGACCACCCGGCAACCCGGCCATTCACGCCGCAGTTTCTGGGCGATCTTGTTCAGCACCTCGTTGGCCATGGCATAATCCACCTGCCCCTGGTTGCCCATGCGGGCACTGACCGAGGAGAAAAAAACGAGATACCGCAATGCCTCCGGTGAAACCGCGGCCAGCAGGGATTGCGCGCCCAGGGCTTTGGTATCAAACACCTTGTCAAACTGTTCCCGGGTCTTGTCCACAATAAACCTGTCTTCCAGTACTCCCGCGCCGTGCAGAATGCAGCGGATTTCGCCCAGAGATTCGCGGACGGTATGCAGTATCCGGCCAACCGCGTCTGCATCCCGGATATCCACGGAATAATAGGCCACTTCCCGGGCGGCGGCCTGCATGGCCGCCAGGTTGGCCGCGATTTCCCGGCCGGCCATATATTTTTGGAAAGCGGCTTCAATCTCCACCGGGGTCACTTTTTGCCCGCCGAAGGCGTGGTCCCGGATAGCGGTTTTGATCTCCGCTTCCGCCGTAAGCCCGGCCAGCCAGTCCGGTTCTTTTTCGGGCAGCGGAGAGCGGCCCAGCAGTACCAGAGCGGACCCGCTTTTCCGGGCCAGTTGCAGCGCGCAGCGGGCGGTGACCCCCCGCGCTCCGCCGGAAACCACCACCACGTCTTCCGGAACCAGGTTGATTTCACCTTCGGGATACGAACTTGATTCCAGTGCAATTATTTTTCGGGAATCGGCGTTCAGGGCCACCTCCACCGGGCCGGCGGCGTTCAGGATATTGTCCACCAACGTAGTCGCGGCGGCTGCGGGCGCCTGCCAGGTAGGATCCACGTCAATCACGTGACAGGCGACCTTTTCCCACTCGATGGCGGCGGTTTTGACCAGTCCGGAAAAAGCGCCCTGCAGGGGATTAAACCCTTTACCGGCGCCAAACCCCAGAACCCCGTCCATGCGAAGGACAACGGCCAGCACGGCGGTTTTCCCCGATCCGGCCCCGGCCGTCAAGTGACGGCCCGCCTGAACCGCCATCTCAAAAGCATTCTTGATATATGTGATATCCTCCGCCGGCCACAATCCCTCGGCCGCTTCCGGCATCTCCGGAACCAGCACCAGGCCGGCGGCGTCTGCAAAATCGGTTTCCGCGGAGAAGTTTTCCCGATATTCCGCGGCCAGTCCCCGCAAGGCCAGCTCCGCGGTGATGGCTTCGGCCATCTTGCGATCATTGCCAATTACATAAATAATCCGGTCCGGGGAAAGATCAACGGCTTCCGGGTGATCCAGCGCTGCTTCCACAAGTTTCACGGTTCGCCGCGGAATCTGCTCGTATGAAACCGGGGCTTCCGCCACCGAAGGTATCGCAGCGCTGTCCGCTTCGGCAGGTGTACTCCCGCCGCCCGCCAGGGCCAGCAGATGCCGACAGATTTCCCCCAGGGTGTTCATCTCCGCCAGGTCTTCCGGCGCCGCCGAGGGCATGTCCGGATGCTCTTCTTCAAATACCGACAGAATCTCCACCCGCTTGATCGAGTCGATCCCCAGGTCGTTGCCGATGTCCATGTCCAGGTCCAGCATGTCCACCGGATAGCCCGTTACCCGGCTGACAATGTCCAGCATGGCCGACTCCACCGCTGAAGCCTCCACGGCCGCCGTTCCTGCCGGAGCCGCCGGACGACCGCTTCCGGACGTTCCCGCCAACACCAGCAGGTGCCGGCAGATTTCCCCCAGGGTGTTCATCTCCGCCAGGTCCTCCGGTGCCGCGG
>CAZWCS010000018.1:0-37677 GCA_964632805.1 uncultured Desulfobacterales bacterium | reverse complement strand
CCGTTACCCGGCTGACAATGTCCAGCATGGCCGACTCCACCGCTGAAGCCTCCACTGCCGCCGTTCCTGCCGGAACAGCCGGAGCGGAGACGGCCGGGCTTCCGCCGCCGGACGATCCCGAAAGGGCCAGCAGATGCCGGCAGATTTCCCCCAGGGTGTTCATCTCCGCCAGGTCCTCCGGTGCCGCGGAGGGCATGTCCGGATGCTCTTCTTCAAATACCGACAGAATCTCCACCCGCTTGATCGAGTCGATCCCCAGGTCGTTGCCGATGTCCATGTCCAGGTCCAGCATGTCCACCGGATAGCCCGTTACCCGGCTGACAATGTCCAGCATGGCCGACTCCACCGCTGAAGCCTCCACTGCCGGAACCGGCGGTTCCGGCGGCGGGGCTGCCGGTGTGGCCGAAGGAGGCGCGGCGGTTGCTGCCGCCGGTGGTTCGGCAGGTGCAGCAGGTCCCGGGGCAGATTGGAAAGAATCCGGCATGACCGGTGACGGCGCAGCCGCAGGCGGAACCGGTCCCGGCGCCTCCGCCGGGCGGCCGCTCAATACGGTTTCCCCCAGATAACGGGTGCGGTCCATCACCTGCCCCAGAATCGTCCCGGCCTGATTCTGGGTTTCCAGAAATTTCTGATGGGCCGCGGCGGTTTGCTGCTGCAAATCCTGGATTGATTTCAGGCTGTCGGCCACCACTTTCAGGGCCGCCTGCACCGAGGCACTGTCCGCGGCCAGACCGCCCTGTTGCGAGGCGGATTCCGGGGGATTTTCCGCCGGGGCCGTTGCAGGCGCCCTGGCCGGGGTTTCTGCCGGCGCTGGCGGGGAAACCGGCTGCGGTCGTTTCCGCGGCGGACCGGACGAAGGATTGCGGTAATTGGCTCCGCACAGCGGGATTGACATCTTCTGCTGCCGTACAATCGGAGCCGGGATTTCCTCCCATTTCTCCAGGGCCACCGGATATCCGCCGGCGGCAAAAAAACAGAGGGTCCGGGCCAGGTCGAGGAGGCCGAAACGGCGTCCGGCGGAGGCGTCCACCGATCGCACCTGAAAATCCCTGTCTTTGAGAATGGACTTGACCAGCCCGGTCAGCACCGACTTGGGACCGATTTCCAGAAAGGTGCGCACGCCCTGGTCATACATGTTTTCCACTTCCGTCACAAAGTTGACGGGATTGAGGATCTGTCGCCCCAGAATTTTGCGGGCCTCCGCTTCGTCGGCGGGATAGGCCGCCGCGGTCACGTTGGAAAAAACGGGAATATCGGTGGGCGTAAATTCTTTTTTGCGCAGATAGTCCCGGAACGGTTTGGCGGCGTCCTGGACCAGTTCGGTATGAAAGGCGGCGGACACCGGAAGTTTGGTGCAGCGCAGTTTGTTCTGCTTACAGATATCGGCAGCCCGGTCGATCTCCGCCTCCCGGCCGGAAAGCACCCCCTGTTCGTGGCTGTTGCGGTTGGCCAGCACCAGATCGAGGTCATTGTCCGCGATCAACTGTTCAATTTTGTCCAGCTTTCCTTTTACGGCCAGCATGGCCCCTTTTTCCTTACCGGCCGCGGCCATGTATTTTCCCCGGGCCGCGGCCAGGGACAAAAAGGTGGCCTCATCAATCCAGCCGGCGCAGCACAGGGCGGTCAGCTCGCCGAAGCTGTGCCCGCCCATAACATCCGCGGCCAGGCCGAACCGTTTGAGGATATTGGCCATCCCCAGGCTGACCGCGCCGATCGCCGGCTGGGCGACATCCGTACTGCGCAGGGCTGTTTCTTTCTCCTTTTTATCGGCCTCGTTATAGCCGGGAGGGAACACATAATCGGAAAGCGGCCGGCTGCCGGCTTCCCGGAAACGGGCAAAATGCCCGTCGGCCGCCGCAAAAACGTTGTGGGCTTCCGGAAAGGCCACGGTCAGCGCATCCGCCATATAGACATACTGGCTTCCCTGCCCCGGAAACAGAAAGGCGGTTTTCCCGGTCCGGGCTTCCCCGGTGCCGTAAAAAAGACCGTCCTTTTCAAGGCCGGACCCGGTCGCGGCGGCCAGGGCTTCACCGGCGTTCTTCAGCGCCGCCAGGCAGTCGTCATCCCGCTCCAGCACCAGGAGGACCCGGTGGGGATCGGTCACTGAAAACCGGCTGCGGGAATCGCCGGCGGCCAGCCGCACCCCGAAAAAAGGATCCTTGGTGGGAGGCGTGCAGGAAGTTACCGCCTCCGCAAATTCCCCCATCTGCTGCGTCACCGCTTCCCGGGATGGACCGGAAAAAGCGACGATTTCCACTGTTCCGTCCCAGGCGGTTGCCTGCTTGTCCGGGGCGTATTCCTCCAGCACCATATGATAATTGCTGCCTCCGAACCCGAAGGAACTCATCCCGGCCCGCCGGGGTTGCCCCGGTGCGGAAAGCCAGGGTCGCAGGCGGGTGCTGATATAAAACGGCGATTCGGCGATATTAAGCCTGGGATCGGGCTCCTCGGCCTTCAGGGTCGGGAGAATGGCTTTATGGTGCAGCGCCAGCGCGGTTTTGGCCAGGCTGGCGGCGCCGGCCGCGGCCTTGGTGTGGCCGATCATGGACTTGACCGAACCCAGGGCGCATTGCTGCTTCTCGCAGCCAGCCGCGGAAAAAAACTCGGCCAGGCCCTTGAATTCTTCGGCATCCCCCACGCGGGTGCCGGTACCGTGGGCTTCCATGAAGGTTACCGATTCCGGCGGAATGCCGGTCGCTTCATAGGCCCGGCGAACCGCCCGCTGCTGGCCCGCGGCCAGGGGGGCGTAAATTCCCGGGGAACGACCGTCGCTGGAGGTGCCCACCCCCCGGATGACGGCGTAAATCTTGTCGCCGTCGGCTTCGGCGTCGGACAGGCGCTTTAAAACAAACAGCCCCAGCCCTTCCCCCAGCACCGTCCCGTCGGCGTGTTTGGAAAACGGCCGGGCATCTCCGGTAAACGACAGCACCGAAGTTTTGGCAAAACACATGTGCATGAAAATATCATTAAGAACATCCACCCCCCCGGTGATCATCATATCGCTTCGTCCCGCCATCAATTCCAGGACCGCCAGGTTGATGGCGGACAGGGAACTGGCGCAGGCCGCGTCGGTGACACAATTGGTGCCGCCCAGATCAAAACGGTTGGCGATGCGTCCGGCCACCACGTTGCCGAGCAGCCCCGGAAAAGAATTTTCCTGCCAGGAGACATAGGCATCGGCAATTTCTTCCATGACATAGGCGGCCTGCTCGGCGGTGACCCCGGCGTTTTCCAGGGCTTTTTTCCAGTGCGGAAATCCCAGCCGGGAGGCCAGGGGAATCACCAGTTCCTGGGTGCCGGTCACCCCCAGAATCACCCCGGTGTTTTCCCGGTCCCAGGATTTTCCCCCCTCCCCGTAGCCGGCATCCTCCAGCGCCATGCGGGTGGCCACCAGCCCCAGCAGCTGGGCGGTGTCGGTGGCTTCGAGAACACTGGGCGGCATGCCGAATTCCGTGGGATCAAAAGAGAGAGGAGACAAAAACCCCCCGCGCTTGCAATAGGTATAATCGCCGCCGGAAGGGTCCTGGCGGTAATAATCCGCCGCCGACCAGTGCGTTTCCTCCGGCACATCGATAATCGCGTCTTCTCCCCGGGAAAGCAGACGCCAGTATTCTTTTGCTCCCGGAGACCGCGGAAAAAGACAACCCATCCCCACAATCGCCACTGCCTGGGACCTGTCCTGACTTGTTTTACTCAATGTTCGCACCCGCTCTTATTGTTGCATAAAAGTATCTATTTCATTTAATGACAACGGCTGGATGGCCGTAACTTCCGGCGGCAAGATCACCCCCTGATTGCGCAGCCAGGCAATCCGGGTAGCCACCGCCCCACCGAATAAAAGATTCATGGCCACCGTTACCACCTCCCGCTTTTCCGGGGATTCCAGAAAGCTGCCCCGGACCCATTCGTTAAAGGCCCCGATGGCCGGACCGCACCAGATCTGATAATCCATTTTCCGGTCTTCATCGCCCGCAATCGGCCACATGGAGGACCGTCCCAGATAGGACCGGAACACCAGGGCCATTTTGTGCCGGGGATCAGTTTCTGCTTTTTCAATCTGCCGGGGATCGCGCTCGGCAAAAAACGCGCGGGTGGCCGCCCATTCCTCTTCAAAACTGCGCCGGAGAATATTTTTCTCGATATTTTCCCGTTCTTTGGCCGGCAGCTCGACAAAATTTTTGTACCGGCTGTACAGGTCATACAGTTTGGCGGCCCGCATGGCAAACATGGTCCCGCGCTTCAATACCTGAACTTTGCCGCCCATCTCGAACATGTCCGCCGCCGGGGCCATGGTGACATCCGCCTGCCCGGCTTCGGCCAGCATGCGCCGTACCGCTTCCGTCACCCCCGCCTCGACGCAGGCCTGGTTCACGGAACCGGTGACCACATAGGCGGCGCCCATGGCAAAAGCCGCGGCCGTGGAGGCCGGGGTGGCCACCCCGCCGCCCAGCCCCACCGGGATCAATTCCGGATATTGATGTTTGGCGCACAATTCGTCCCGCAGGGCCAGCATGGTGGGCAGCAGCGCCAGGGCCGGCCGGTTGTCGGTATGACCGCCGGAATCCGCTTCCGCGGTGAGGGCGTCGGCCATGGGAACCCGCCCCGCCAGGTCGGCCTCCTGCCGGCTGAGCAACTGTTGCGAAACCAGCCTGGCCACGATCTTTTCCGGCGGCGGCGAGAAAAACTGGGCGGCCACTTCCACCCGGGAAACTTTGGCCACGATCCTGTTCGGAACCGTCACCCGGCCGTCGGCACCGCTATGAATGCCTTTGAGCCGGTAGAGAACAATCTGCGGGGTTAACCGCATGTAGGCCGAAGCACTGATCAGCCGCACCTTTTTTTTCAGATACAGATCCACAATGGCCTGTTCCAGGGCGGCGTCCCCCGGGGAATGAATCAGGTTCATGCCGAAGGGCAGATCCCCCAGGCTTTGCTGCAGAGCGGAAACGGCGGTTTCAACCTCGGCCGGCGGCAATCCGGCGGCGCCGAAAAAGCCGATCATCCCGGCCCGGGCCGCCGCTTCCACCATCCGGACGGAGGTAATCCCGTTGGCCATGGCGCCGGCCACATAGGGAAACCGCAGCCCCAGCAACTTCGTAAAATGCGGATCGCCCAGATTCTCCGGCGGCAGCGGCGGTGCATAGCCACATAAGGAAAGAGTCGTTTGACCGCCGTCCGCGAAGCTTGCGGCGGAAATCTCCGCCCGGCCGTGGGTCGCCGCGGCCATTCCCCCTTCCGTTTCCATTAGAAACACCGGCCGGGACACCTGAAACAAAGCCTCTCGTATGGCTTCCGCTCCAGGGACAACACCAGTATTTTTGTCATCATACCAGCGGCCACAAACCGCATGGTGTGGCGCCGCATCTTCGAAAAGTGAAGGCATACCCCCCCTTGCTGTTCTCATCATTCAAAATACATTTTTCGTTTCAAGACCCGGCCGGCAAAGGGAAAAATGGAACCGCCCCTGTCCTGCGCACCCGTACCTGGATCATCCGGCTTCAGGATCCTATAACCATCGGAATCACAAACCAAATACCATCCAACCAGAACCGTCGTTACAAGCTCGTATTTTTATAATTTTCCCCGGGATTGTCAAGGCCTTCAACAAAAATGGCCAGAAATATTGCCAAACGCCCTGGTTCCTTTTTCCTTCCGATACGATACCGTTGCGGATATACTTGATCAAACGAACGTTTTGCGTATATAGTAATCGGGTAAACTATGGACGGAAAATGGGAAAGACAGAATATGGCGGCATTCTGCCTTTTCCTCCAACCGGCTCGCTAACGGAGTAAAAATATGAATCGAAGAGTCAGCCAACAAAGAAGGGGGACGCTGCTGGCAGCGGCTTTTCTATTGCAGATCTTTCTGGCCGGAAATCTTGCGCAATCTGATGATCTGGCGGATTCCTTTCAAAAACGGGCCGAACAAGGAGAGGCGATCGCACAATATAACCTGGGGACTTTCTATTATCTGGGTGTTCAGGTTCCCCGGGATTATGAAAAAGCATATTACTGGCTGTCAAAAGCGGCGCAGCAGGATATCATCCCGGCCCAGGGGGTTTTGGGCATAATGTATTTCAAGGGCCACGGTGTTCCGCAAGATTATCAGAAAGCCTATGAAAAGCTCCAGCAGTCCGCAGAAAAAGGCTACGCTGTGGCCCAGATGATGTTGAGCGGAATGTATTACGTTGGTCAGGGCGTACCGCAAGATTATCAAAAAGCGTATCAGTGGGCTTTTTTCGCCGCTGGAAACAACAACCGCGAGGCGCAGGAACTGCTCAAAACGCTCCACCAGGAAATGACCGAAACGGAAATCAAAGCAGCGAGAAAAACCGCTCGAGAATTATTCAATGAGCAGCGGCAGAAACCATGAACTGGAAGTTTATACGCTGGATCGACTCCTTTTGCGGTCGGCCGTTGATCGATCTTTTTATTGTTTTTTCAAAAATCATAAAAATACGGGACAAACAACCATCTTCCGATCAATATAAAAAAATTTTGCTGATAAAGTTCTGGGGAATCGGCAATCTGGTTATGTTGCTGCCGTCCGCAAAAGCCCTGAAAAAAGAATATCCGGAAGCCGAAATTGATTTTCTCACATTGGCGGAAAATTATGAACCCAGTCAGGTTTTCGACTTTACGCGTGTTTATACAATTAACGCGAAAAAATGGGGAAAATTTATCACCACAACCCGAAAGGTCATCACGCGTTTGCGAAAAAACGAATATGACCTGATTATTGATTTTGAGCAATTTGCCCGGTTTTCTGCAATCATCTGTATATTATCCAAAGGAAAAACCACCATCGGTTTTCACACCCCCGGTCAGCACCGACACTTTCTTTATACGACCACTGTTCCTTGCAGCGATACGCTTCATATGACACAATCCTTCTGCAACCTGGTAGAGCGCGCCGGTGTTCCGGTTCCCCGGCCGATCAAACCGGTTCTGCTTACCGGCAGCCGCCGATATATTGATGACATCAAAATATTTCTGCACAACCAGGGCCTCTCCCCGGCGACCGATCTCCTTGTCATTATGCACCCCGCCACCAGTGAAAACTTTAAACTGCGCCGATGGCCGGCCAGAAACTTTGCAGAACTGGCAGACAGGCTGATTGATCAATGGCCTGTCAAAATCATTTTTACCGGCTTGGAAGCGGAAAAAAAAATCGTGGAACAGGTTCTATCTCTTCTAAAACACAGGCAAAACGTATTAAATACAACGGGAAAATTGAACTTTTTTCAACTCGTGGGCCTGATCGGGGGAAGTGATCTGGTAATATCGGCAGATACCGCTCCCATCCATCTGGCCGCGTCCATGTCCGTGCCCGTGATCGGCCTTTATGGACCCAATACACCGGTTCTGTATGGACCCTGGGGGGATGCTGAAAATACATACTTCTACAAAACGCTGAAATGCAGTCCCTGCATTACGAACTACAATGCCAAAAACAACAAATGTATATACAGGAAGGAGGATTATGCCGCCTGTATGGAAAAAATCAGCGTAAATGAAGTATATAACTGTCTTGCAGAAAAATATTTTCACCGCAAGGCCGGATCCCGGCTGAAAAAACTGAAAAGGATATAGATTTACAAAAAACGTATTGAAAATTTTTCTGGAAGGGACTAACCGTGAAGCAAAGGCCGGATCAATTTTTCCCTAAACAGGCCGATTCATTTCCATACCAACGTACAACATAACGATTCCGATATATGAGTAAAGTCCTCAAATTCGCAACAAAAATTGCCACTTCCAACTTCAAAGAACTGCCTTTGCCCTATAAACTCACCTATATTCTGACGTATCGTTGTCAGTACAAATGCAATATATGCAATATCTGGAAAAAGACTCCGGCGGAATTATCCAGCGAACTTGCAACGGAACAGATCGAACGGTTCTTTCGACAATCCAACCATTTTTCCTGGATCAACTTGAGCGGAGGAGAAATTTTTTTGCGGCCGGACCTCATTTCCATCCTGTCAATCATCGCAAAAAATTGCGAGCAACTGTGTGCGCTCAATTTCCCCACCAATGGGGCCCAGACCGAACTTATCACAGATACCGTAAAAAAATTGCTGGAAATAAAAAATATCCCCAGAATTTTTATTACCATCAGTTTGAACGGCCCGCCCCGGATCCACGACAGGATCTGCGGGGTAGAAGGCGCCTGGCAGAATGCCATGGCCACTTACAGACAATTAACGAATATTACAAACCGGAAGCTGCACGTTCTATGGGGAACAACCCTCCAACCGGATAATGTAAAAGCCTTGCCCGCCATGCGGGAAGCCGCAAAGAAAGAAATCCATTGGATAAACGACAATGATTTTCATGTTAACCTGGTGCATTACTCTTCCCACTATTACGACAATATCAACCAAAAAAAGGAAAAAAACACGCCCGATAATAATCGCCAGTTAGGGACAGCCTTGGCGTCTGTTATTCAAAGCCGACGTCATAATCCACTTTTGCCGGTTAATTTTTTAGAACAACGCTATCAGAAACTGGCGAAAGCATACCTGTTCGAACAGCAGACCCCTCTACCCTGCCAATCTCTGGGCGCATCCGTGTTCATGAACCCCGCCGGTGACATCTATCCCTGCAGCGTTTATAATCAATGTCTCGGCAATATTGCCGATTACAACTTCGACCTCCGGAAATTATGGAGCAGTCCCGTTCGCCAAAACCTCCGGTCAGATATTCGCCGGGGAAAATGCCCGCAATGCTGGTCTCCATGTGAGGCTTATCCCAGTATACTGGCCAACCTGCTGCGAATGCGGAGAGAAAAAAAATGATCATCCGAAAAGTCTACCAGGACTTTATCCGCCAGAAATTACAAAAAAAAGATCTGAACTGGTTTTTAAAACGGGGACGGCAGTATTTGCTGACACATCTGGCCATAACCATGAACCGTCCCTTATGCGGGCCTGTTCTGGCCTCTTTGGTGGTAACCTATAAATGCAACTACCACTGCCGTATGTGCGATGTCCCCTTGCGGGAAAAACGGCTTCTGCAACAAGGGCTGAAAGAGCTGTCGACCCGCCGGCTGAAAACCATAATCAACGAGTTTGCCGCTGTCGGCGTAGCCGGCATCGGCTTTACCGGCGGAGAACCTTTACTGCGCCAAGACATCTTTGCCCTTCTTGCCCACGCCAAATCGCTGGGCATAATTACCCATTTGAATACAAACGGATTTTTTCTTGACAGAAAAAATATTGCCAACCTTTTTCTCTCCGGCGTTGATTCCCTGAATATCTCCCTGGACGGCGCATATGCGGAAACGCATGATTCCATGCGAGGTTATCAGGGTGCCTTTCAGAAAATTATTCCTTCTATTGAGCGCATCGTTGATTTGAAACAGAAAACGCACAGCTCGCTGCGTATAAAACTGGTCGCGGTTCTTAATCGGAAAAACATTGATGAGGTGTTTGATCTTATTCAACTGTCTGTTCGCCTGGGAACCGACTGTGTCGAGTTTATCCCCCAACAGTCATTTTTCAGCCTGAAACATGCTTCCGATAAAACGGACGATCATTTCCGGAAAAAACTGGCGACAACGGTAGAACAGCTCATCATGCTGAAAAAAGAAGGAATGCCGATTGAAAACTCCTTCCGGCATCTGAAATTATTTCTTCCCTCCTTTCGTGGAGAACCCTGCCCGATCCCCTGTTATGCCGCCTACAATTCCTGTGCGGTTGATTGTTACGGTGAATTCTACCCCTGCCTGCCCTGGCTGAACTGGGGAAAACCGGTTGGCAATATAAGGGACCGGCCTTTACGGAAATTCTGGTACTCCCCGACCTATAACAGAATGCGCAAAAACATAGTAACCTGCCGCAACTGCTATTTAAATTGTCAGACAGAGCTCAATTTATTGTTCAACCGCCAAACCGTCCGCATCCACCACATGAATGGTTCGCAAAAAAATGCAGAGGCATGACCGTAAATTATCTCAGGGCATCAGACGTAAGAAAAAATGGCGGATATTCTTATTGCTGATCCTTCCCGCCGGAATGTCTCTTTTATGGCCCGGTGACCTCTTCTGGGGGGGTGGCGACGGTACCCAGACCGTCTTTATTAACCGGGCGTTGCAGGCCAATTTTCACCATACCCTTTCGCAAGAGGGACTGACGGGTAGTGTGGGAATCACCTATCATCCCTTCGCCATCTGGATTTACCAGTTCTTTTTGTCTGTAACCAACAATCTTATTGTCATCACTTTCGTCAAAAGCATTATTTCCATAAGCATCAGTACAGCGGGGCTTTTTTTCCTGGCAAAAATGCTTCGCTATCCCTATATTTTTATCCTGCCGTTTTTTTTCTCCCCCTATCTGTATTTTTATCACAGGGAACTCACCGATGATGCCTGGCTGGTTCCCTTCTCTCTCCTTTTATATGTTTTTTATGCCTGGTTTTATAAAAGAAACACTCTGCTTCCGCTGATTTGTATCACCGCATGTACAGTGGTGCTTTTTCATCTTCATTTGCGGGGGCTTATTGCCGTTTTGCCTTTTGCATCCATATTTGTTCTTCATCATCGATGGGTCAAAAAAAACTGGCGATCCGTCGGCGTTGTTCTTGCCTGTGGCCTGTTGCCTTGTCTGCCTTATCTGGCAAACCTGGGGCAGCAAATCATGCAGCTGTCTTCCCCGATGAATTCAGCGGCCCAGACGGTTGCCCCCGGTTTCCTGTCAAAATTCTTTCCGGCCATAATCGGCGGAAGTGCCTTTTTTTCTTATTACCTTCCCCATCCCAATCCGGCCATACAAATTTTCAGTTCTTTTCTCGGCATCGGATACATTTGCACGGGCGCCGGAATCCTGATCACGATCATCACGTTTATTCAAAAAATCCGGCGTTCGGAAGCACTTTCCCTGGAAGACAGACTGGGGCTGATTTCTCTGATAACCGTAATCGTCTTTCCCCTCATCCTGTTGGTCGTCAACCGACATCATTCGACGGAATACTATCAGGGCATCTGGTTTGCCTACCTGTTTTTCATCTGGCGGGCCTTTATCACCATAAAAAATCAAAAAATACGAAACATGGTATTTTCCGCATATAGTATCTATATGGGGTTGTTCTGGATAGTCGCTGTTTTATCTATCCATTTCGGTTTGCTGCGGATTCCTTTTACCCTGGAGAATATGATGGAAGTCGCCCAAAAAATCAGCTGCTATTCACCCGAAAGCAGAATTATCCAACTGGCGGATATTACAGATCCTTTCCCAATCGATGCCGGTCCCTTGCGCAAAGGAGGAACAAAATCAAAAATCAAGGCCAACCTTCAAAAACTGGCTTCAGAATCCATGGCGACCGTACTTGCCTATTATCAAAACAGCAAAGTCAACTTTCTTCACCGCGCCCTTGTCCCCTTACTCAATATTTATTATCATAATAAAAATATACAGCGTTTACCCTTACAGACACTGGTTCTTACCTACAACAATGAAAACAGAATTCAAGTGATCAGTGATCCGGCTGCGGTTCACAGAATATTGTTGAATCAACAGCGCCGACGCTCATCTTATCCCTTTCTGTCAAATGAACCGGTTGCAGACAAGGAAGATGCGGTGGCGGGAGCGGGACAATAGATTCTTCCAATCCATAAAAATCCACTCGGACGGTCAGGCCGCAAGGCCTTCTGATCCGACCCCAAACACGGTTATCGGGACGTGTTTCGACACGTAAGACAACCGGAAATTGTGAAATGATGAATAAACACCCCTCAGGTGCCACCAGGGTATTGCTTGTTTTTCCGGGTCACCCGCAGCACACCCCCGCCCTGCCGTTTTCCGTACTTGTTCTTGCCTCTTATTTAAAAACACGCGATATTTCGGTGGACATTCTTGACACCCGTCTCACCGGCAACGATTATTCCGCCGTTGCCTGCAAAGACTATGACCTGATCGGCCTGTCGGTCAAAACCGGCGAACAACTGGGATCGGCCATTGACATTTGCCAGCATATCCGCGCAAAATGCCCTGTTCCCATCGTCTGGGGCGGACCGCACGCCACCTTTTTCCCCTCTCAGACCTGTGCCTCCGAACTGGTGGATTTTGTGGTCACCGGAGAAGGGGAAGCCACTCTTTATGAGCTGGTTTGCGCCCTGCGCGACCGGACACCGCTTACCGAGATTCCTGGATTGGTCTATAAAGACAGCGGGCGGGTGGTATATAACGATGAGCGTCCCTTTCTGAATATGGCGGATCTGACGCTTCCCGCCTATGATCTGGTCAATCTTCACCAGTACCAGGACAGTTTTCAGTACTTCACCATTGAGACCAGCCGGGGCTGTCCCCATCGCTGCGGCTTCTGCTATGTTCATGAATTTCACCGCCGGAAATGGCGCGCCAAGCCCCTGCAGCACACCCTCCATGAAATCCGGCAGATCATCGAAAGTTTTGACCGCCGTAAATTCTTTATCTGTGATGACAATTTTTTTGCCGACAAACAGCGGGTACTGACGTTTGCCCAAAACCTGCTTGACGAAGGCCTGGCCGTTGAAATTTTTACCCAGGCCCGGGCGGACTGTTTTTCCGAATATACCGACCGGGAGCTTTCTTTGCTCTGCCAAGCCGGGTTCAAATACGTGGCCATCGGCGCCGAATCCGGTTCTCAGCGCATGCTGGACAAAATCCGGAAAGACATTACCCCCGCCGATATTGTCAAAACCGCACAAAACTGTATTCGACACGATATGATCCCGGTCTTCAGCTTCGTCATTGGAATTCCCGGAGAAAAAGAAACCGACCTGGAAAAAACCATTGCCCTGTATGAGACCCTCAAAAATATCTCCCCGGCGGTGGAAATCAACGGGTTTTACCTTTTTACACCTTATCCGGGTACCGCGCTTTTTCAGGAAGCCATACGACACGGCTACACCCCCTTTGACAGCCTGGAGGCATGGCGAGACTGGGAGTTTTCCGATGCGGCCAACCTGCCCTGGCTGCGGCCGGTCGAAAAACACCGGTTGATGGTACTATCCCGAATCATTCTGTTTCTCTTTATTTATGAGCGCTTCCACTCTTACGGGAATACCTTTCAAAACAAAAAACTGGGAACCTGGTACTGGAAACTGCTGTGGCGGCTGGGGAGTTTTCCGCTGCGCCAGGACGCGCGATTCCGGCTCAAAAAGCGATGGTTTACCGCGGGGTATGAATGGCTGCTTTTCGGTCAAATCGCCGGACGAGTGCAGGGGAGTCTGAAATGAAAATTCAGTTTGTTTTTGCGCCGCCGCAGAAAATGCCCCGATTCGGGGAAATGGGGGAAAACATCGCGCCGCCGCTGGGGATCCTGTATCTGGCGGCCTATCTGCGTAAACAGATCCCGGGCCTGGAACTGCGTGCCATTGACGGGCCGCGTCACGGATACGCCTCTACGCTGAAAAACATTATGGCCTTTGACCCCGATATCTTATGTGTTTCCTACTATGTGGTCTCCGCCCTGGGCGCCTATGCCCTGATCACCACCCTGAAAGACCGCCGTCCCGGTCTTTTGTGTATTGCCGGCGGTCATCATGTCACCGCCCTGCCGGGAGAAGCCCTGCAACGTTCCCGGGCCGATATCGAAGTCTATCATGAAGGGGAGATCACCCTGACGGAAATCGTCCGGGCCTATCAAAAGACAAAAAATATCCACTGTCTGGACCTGCGCCGCATCCCCGGCATCGGTTATCTGGAAAAGGGGCAACTCCATGTTACCCCGCAACAGCCCTTCATACCCGATTTGGATACCATTCCCTTCCCGGCCCGGGATCTGCTTGATATGTCCCAATACCGCGGCTGGTACATCACCCGACAAACCCCCCAGGCCCGGATGATCTTCTCCCGGGGCTGTCCCTACCGGTGTACGTTCTGTTCCAACAAAGTCTGGAACCGGCCCGGCAGCAAAGTCCGCATCCGGTCCGCCGAAAATATCGGGGACGAGCTGGAAATGCTGCACAACCGATACGGCATGAAGGAGTTTTTTGATGACGGGGATGAATTCAACCTGGATATCCCGGCCGCCCTTGCGATCTGCCGGGAAATCAAACAAAGAAACCTTGGCTTGACCTGGAAATGCCAGCTGCGCTGCAACAATCTGCCCGAAGAACTGGTCCGGGCCATGGCCGAAGCCGGCTGCTGGTATGTCCACCTGGGCATCGAATCCGGCAACCAGCGCACCCTGGACGGCATAAAAAAAAATATTACCCTCCAACAGGCGGAAGCGGCCTGTCGCCTGTTACACCAATACGGCATCAAAACCCTGGCCCTGTTCATGCTTTTCAATGTCTGGGAAGAAGACGGCCGGCTCTGTTACGAAGGGGTGGAAGAAACCCGGAAGACGCTGGCCTTTGCCAAAAAATTACTGAAAAACAAAACCGCGGTGATGTTTTCCGCGCCCCAGACCCAGCCCTATCCGGGAAGTGAGCTGTACGATATCGCTCAACGGCACCATCTGATTAAAGCACACTTACAGGGAAACTGGGATGCCTGGCTGCGGGATGACACCTATGTGATGGTCCTTCCCGGAGTGCCGGAATTTCGGATGGCGGCCCTGCGGACACAAGCCAATATGCGCATCGCCCTTCAAATGCTCAAACTGGGGCACCTTTCCGGAAAAGACGCTCTGTTTTTCATCCAAAAAGCCCTGAAGCTCGCAGCCGACCAAATCAAAGCCGGAGAAAACAGGAGCAAAAACCGATGAAAATCCTGTTCCTGCTGCATTCTTTGAGTTTTAATGAGCGTCTGGGGATTATGACCCTGTCCAGTATTCTCAAGCAGGCCGGTCACACGGTGAGACTGCTAATCACAGAAGGCCTTTCTTCGCAACACTGCCTGGAAAAAGTCAAACAGAACGCCCCTGACATTCTCGCTTACAGCATTATGACCGGCGAACATCAGTACCATCTGACCGTAAATGAAAAAATCAAAAAAGAGTATTCCTGCTTTTCCGTCTTTGGCGGTCCCCATCCCACCTTTCGCCCCGAGATCATTAAGCATCCGGGGGTTGACGCCGTCTGCCGGGGGGAAGGAGACATCTGTTTTCCCCAATTGCTGGAAAAAATGAGCCGGGATGAAAATTTTTATCAGACGCCCAACTTCTGGCTCAAAAAACCGGACGGGACCATTGTACAGAATGAGATAGGGCCGCTGGTGGACAATCTGGATGCCCTTCCCTTTCCGGATCGCGAGGTCATCTTCGATGCGTCACCAAATTTGCATGCCCGGGGAAAAAAAATGTTCATGGCCATGCGGGGATGCCCGTATAAATGTTCCTATTGTTTCAACCATGCTTATAACCAGCTCACCCGGGGAAAGGGCGAATCGCTCCGCTACCGTTCGGTGGATAATGTTATCGCGGAAATCAAAGCAGTAAAACACAACTATTTTCTGGACCGGGTATTAATTGATGATGACACCTTCCTGGTAAAACCTCCGGGATGGCTGGAAGCGTTTTCCGAAAAATATGCCAGGGAAATCAACATCCCTCTGATATGCAACGTCAGAGGAGATCTGGTGAATGAACGCATTGTCCAACTGCTGGCCCGAATGCGGTGTGATCAAGTATTTACAGGGGTTGAACCACCGGACAGAGACATTGCCTCCCAGATTCTGAAACGCAACATTTCGCCGGAACAGACCATAAACACCTGTTCCCTGCTGCGGCAGCACAACATCAAAGTAATCACCCAGAATCTGCTGGGGCTTCCGGTGAATAATCCTCTGGAAACAGCTTATGCCCTGCTAAACCATAATATCCGTCTCAAACCCTATCTGGCTCTTCCGTACATGCTTTATCCCTACCCCGGAACGGAAATCGAATGTCTTGCAATTGAAAAAAAAATGTTTCGACCAGACCACGAAAAAAACAGGCCCTGCAACCAGATGGACACCGCTCTGATATATGACAGTCTCCAAATAAAAAAGAAAATTATTAATCTTTCCAAACTTTTCGGCCTGGTGGTACAATTCCCCTGGTTGCGACCACTTACGCCCTTGCTGATTTCATTGCCCCTGCAAAAAATGTATACCCAGTTATTTTATATTTTCTGGGGATACAAAATGTTCAAACAGTCCCGCCGGCATCTTGTGCGGCAGGCGGTGCACAGTTATCTCCCCTTTTATTTTAAAAATATTCTACATATTGAAAAAAAGGAGAAAAAAACCGGCCGGCAATAAAAAACCAGCCCCGCCTCAAAACCGCTGCCGCCATTTCTCCCAATATCCCCGGATCATGCCCCAGCCGTAGCTGAGATGAATGATCGGGTACATAAAAGGCAGAATCGCCATGGCGGCATAATCCTTGTGCCGGGCGGCATCATAGATACCGAATCCCAAAGAGAAAGCGAGATAGACTACCAGCGGACCGAACAAAAAAACGCCCGGTGTCCAACCGGCACCCGTAACCGCAGAGAGGGAGAACAGAATCTGTGGCCGAACACACACCACCCCCGCCAAAAACACCAGATAGATAAAAAAAAGGCTGGGCACAAGAAAAAAAGGCATCCGCAGGGTTTCCTTTAGGGTCTCTTTCCGGGGCCGGGCTCTGCCATAAGAACAAATCTGCTGCATCAGGGAACCTATTTTTTCCCGGCGCTTGTGAAACAGTTGAACCGAAGGTGTGTAAGCAACACGGAAACCGGCTTTCCGGGCATCGGCCACAAACTTGGAATCTTCTCCCGGAAACAGATTGGGAACAAAGGCCACTGCCTCCAGAACCTTCTTTTTGCACAACAGATTGGCCGAAGAAACGGCTGTTTCATCAACATCCAACCGCAGACTTCTGACGGAATAGCGGGTGGAAACCTTCCAGGCGCCAAACAGAGAGGAAAGCGCATACCAGCTTATCCGGGAAAAACCGCTGTCATCTGCCGCCGTCAATTGCGGCCCGCCGACGATATCCATTTCCGGGTATCGCAAAAAAAATTTTTCCGCTTCCCGAAGGTAGTTCCGGGGAACTTCGGCATCATCATCCAGAAAAACAATAATGTCCCCTTTGGCGCCCTTGATTCCCCGGTTGCGGTTTTCCGAAGGGTTCGGGCCCCGGATAATCATCACCTCAAAGGCCGACTGCGGATAGTCGAGCTTTGCTATGGATTCTACAATCACCGGACTGCGATCCGGGGCCACCGGAATAATCAATGTAAATTTCATTTTCTGGCAACCATCGGTTAGGTGTTTTTTTACAGCCAGCAACAAATTATTATGTTATCATAATCATTTTGGCCGGTAAAAGTGATAACGCATCCGGCGCGGGAAGGGAACCCGAAACCAATCCGGCTGCAAAATTGATGAGCCTGCTATGGCGCTGATGAAGAACCAAGAAAAACGTTTCTTTTCCATTGGACAACGCCTCCATTTTCAGAAAAATCATCCGGTCTGGCGCTCGCAATACAGGGCCTTTATTGCTGCAATCTCACAATTGCCCCTGCCCCCGGATTCAACCGCTTTGTCTGTCTCCTGCGGAGACGGCATGTGGGATTTTCTGGCCTTTTCCAGCAATTCCTGTCTGACCACCATTATAGCGACAGATGTGGTCGATTGCCCGGTTGCAGAAGCAGACGTGCAATTATTGAACAAAAATAACCACACCTGGTCGTTTCAAAAAATTGCCCCCGACACATTCTGGCCGATCGCCGGCAATTCTGTGGAGCTTGCCTTTCACCAGGACGTTCTGGAACATACCCGTCACCCCTACCTGTTCGTAAATGAAAACCATCGCGTACTCAAACCCGGTGGCTACCTGGTATTCGGGACTCCCAACCTCTTCCGGCCGGCCAACCTCATAAAACTGGTTTGCGGGCGGCTGCACTTTCCCCGGCAATTGGGAGTCAGTCAGCAGCTGGGACCGGTGATTCATCAGCAGGAGTTCCATGAATATCAGCTGGTGAACCTGATGCAGGAAGCGGGATTTACAATTGTATCTGTGCGACACTGTTTTGCCGGCCTCAGCTTTCTCAATTTGAATTTCCGGGATTTTCCGGTCAGCCGCTGGGGTAAAAACTTATGCCAATACCTTTTCCTGGTGGCCCGGAAGGCCGGCCACAGCAAAAATTTGCCATGAAAATATTTACATCCCTTCTCTTGTGTTTCCTGATATTTTTTCTCGCTTATCCGGCCCTGGCGCAGTCTGTTCCCGATGATATTGAACAATCACCACAAAATACACCAGATGCCGGGCCATGACGAAATGGATTTAAACGATATGTTGCATTATCTGTATTGGCTCGAAATATACAAATATTGGGACACCTGATCCAACTGAAGGAGGTGAAGCCACAAAAAAGACGAAAGGCCGCTGAAAAAAAATTCAACCCCCCGCTGATAAAGCAACAGCGGAGAGGTATGTGTAAAATTAGTAAAAATGATGATTAACTCTATGTTAATTTTTCTTTGCTTCTAATTGAAGTAATTTTTTATCAAAAAAACAATGCAATCCCGAGCTGGCCGGCTGATTAACTCGGCAAACTACCGACTTTATGTTCAGCCACTAGTTCAATCAGAAAGAAGGCGGGTATGAATTTTATCGTTAATAAACATAAGCTTTATCGACTGCCGTGGACATCTGTTGATAATGTCAACGGCTGGATTGAGCCGACCTACCGATGCAATTTAAACTGCCGTGGCTGCTATCGGCGGAAGTGGAAAGAGTCCTTTACCCTGGAAGAGATGAAGGCAACTGTCGATGAAACCGTCAGGATTCGTAATTGTGATCATATCACCATTGCCGGTGGTGAGCCCCTGCTGGTGGATTATCTCGAGGATCTGGTTCGTTATATTAAGCGCATCGGGAGAAAAGTATCGGTCCTGTCCAATGGTGTATTTCTTGACGAATATAGATTAAAGTCCCTGAAGCAGGCGGGACTTGACCGTATGACATTGCATATCGATTCAGGGCAAAATCGTCCCGATTGGGAAGGCAAGGACGAAATAGAACTGCTGGCGCTAAAAAAAGAATATGCGGAGTTGATAAACGCCTATGATATACAATTTGGTATTATTTCGGTTATTTATGAAAATACCTATCGGTACCTGCCGGATGTTATTCAATGGGCAATGAAAAACAGCGCGCAGGTTAACAGCCTGACCTTTGACCTGTTTAGATATTACCCTTCCCCAGAGTACATAAACTGTTTTTTTACGCCTACCGGCCAGCGGGTTGAGCTTGACCAGTGGTTAGGAGAGGCCACGTCGTTTGAAGAGAACCGCTTAACAATTGATGATTTATACAACGTGATGGTTGAAGTTCTGCCTGGATTCACACCCCATTCTTTTTTAAATGGTACCGGCAGGCAGGATGTCATCAAATGGCTGTTATCCACCTTGGTCATCCAGGAAGGTGAAGTTCTGGGATATATCGGCTCCCGAACAACTGAATTTGTCAATAGTGTTTATCACTATATTAAGGGACGCCATCCGTCGTTTGTCGGCTCACGGCTGGGATATAAGTTTTTCCTGACCGCCATGATAGATTCTTCCGTAAGAGCGGCCTTTAAGAACTATTTATCAAAATGTATTAAAAACCCGGTCCGGTTTTTTCGTAAGCCTAATTTGCTGACAATTACATTTGTGCAACCGTGCGAATGGTATACGGATTCCTTGCAGAGTTTTTGTGACGGCTGTCCGGACGCAATGTTATATGACGGCATCCTGATCCCCTCCTGCCGGCTGGATGAATATAAGGCCTTCGGCAGCCATTTTTCAGGTGCTGAATTTAAAGAAGGCATTAGTATCGGGCACAGAGACCTGAATGAGCACTTAATTAAAAAGAATCATTGACGGTGCCTTGATAGAGAGAACGTCCGGGGGGCTTTCAGTTTTCAGGAGACCAACCGGGGACCACCTGTTTTCTTAATGTGTTGTCCGGAAGGCATAAGGGCCAAGCCCTGTCAAATATTTCATTTTGGGTTTCGATAAAGCATGTCCTGAAAAAGTCAAGGGAGAAGTAATTCCAATCGTCACGGCTTTGCGTGGGGAACCATGGCGTTGGCTATGGATCGGGTTAACAGCGCCAGGCTGATCGGCACAATACATGGATGGAATTGTTGGGGGAGTATGGACCATCCTGCCAGCAGGACGATAATTGAAATGATATAAAGACTCACCAGATATTTGGTTGCTTTTTCCCAGGAAAACAGCTTGCAGGCAACAATACCAATGGTCAGGGGGGAGGCCCACAACAGATCAAGGTTTGCATCCATTACTTGATAGTATGAATGCCACCATAAATAGATCAAATAAAGGCCGATCAGGCCGGTACAGGTGTAGAGGAAGTAGTCAACCCCTGATTTTATGATGCGGGGTACCGGTAAACAGGTGATTAACAGGATGCAACCAAACAGCGGCCACAATATCCAGGCAGGGTTAATAATGATGGCCTTATCTGTTTGTTGCTGTTTTTCGACGAGAATTCTTCTGGGACCGAGCAGGCTTTCCATATCACCTGAGGGGGTTTTTCTGAATGTCAACCTCATATTCCGGGAAAGATAATCAGACAGAAACATCTGCTCTCTAAAACTGGCGGTCCGATCGGCGGGCATTCCCAATATGATACTGACAGCGAGTTCTAACCAGGGATGATTTTTGAAATATGGGGCTCCAATTTGCCGGAACGAGAGAAGGGGTTGAATACTGGACGGATGATATAGCGGGTCCTGGATTTGCGCCTCAATAGCTTTCCAGTTTTGTGTTGAGCAGTTATTAAAGAAAAAATGGAACCGTTCCTCTTTTTCCCGGCCTTGACTTTCCTGCAGAAACAGAAATAGCTTCAGCCTTTCTTGTTCCGTCAAACGAATCTGTTCTTCTATCAGCCTCCGGGTTTTCTTTTCCTGATATACTTGCAAAATTAATTCGGTTGGTAGAAAGCTTGAGTGGAATGGTGAGCTTCCGTCGAGAAAACGCCAAAAATAGTGGAATGTTGATGAAAAGTCTTCGAAATTAAAATTAGGGGCGAAAACAATGTCTTTTTGGGTAGCGGGAAAATATAAACGAATCAGGCTATGACCAAAGGCGGTGTAGATTTCTTTTCCAGGAGAACAGGTCAGCAGACTGACTTCGATATCATGACTGGTTTTGACATCATCAGGGATGGGTTGCGCCAAGCCTGTCCCGACGGAGCAGCAGAACAACAGAAAAATGATAATCGTTTTTAATATTGCCATGACGTGTTTCAGGATGTTTTCCGTTTTTGTATCATAAAAAAAGGTGTTGGCATAAACTTTTTCCAAGGTTACTGACTGGAAAATCCCGGATATTGAAGTTCAAAAAACTGATGCCGCTGAAGCAATGGTGCACAGAAAGCAAAAAAGGGTAATGGACTGCTTTTTCTTCTTTTGCGCCGGCCTGTCTTGCCCAGCAGTTCAGCCCCCATATCATTCCGATCTGCCTGATCCTTTTAATCCGGCTAATTGCCAATAAAACACAGATCATCCGCTCTCAAAGAGCAGGGTAAAAAATACCTCCGGCTATCTTTTCAGCATATATTTCACCGCGGCCAACAGGGAGATTCCTGTTTTTCCTTTTTGCGCTCTCCTTCGCAACAGAATATTCCGAAAGTAAGAAAGCATCTCCCGCCGAAACGCCAGCATAAATTTTACAAAATCAATTATCCGCCCATTATACAAAAACAGCCGCACATAACCGATCAACTGGAGGCGCTCCAGATCTTTGCGGGAAAGAGATGCCAGCTCCAGGGCATTGCCGACCTGTTTGTTATAGTGACGCCAGTCCGAAGTGATCATTCTGTATCCCCCCTCTCCCCGGAGGGCCAGCTTGCGAACTTCGGTGCCCGGATAGGGAACCATGATGCCCAGTTGAATCAGGTCGGGATTCAGCCGGGCCGCAAAATCAATCGTCTCCAAAGCGGTTGCCAGGGTTTCATGGGGATTGCCCAGAATAAACCCGCAGCCGACAAAATATCCCAGTTCTTTGGCTATCTTCACGGCCCGTTCGGCCTGCGCCCTGGTGATTCCTTTTTTCAGGGATTGCAGAATCTGTTCGTTGCCGCTTTCAACGCCGAATTCAATATAATCGCAACCGGCCTGTCGCATAATCCGTAAAAGCGCGCGGTCAACCGTATCCACCCGGGTGGCCACCTTCCATTTTACTTTCCGGTGAATTCCCTCTGCGATCAACCGCCGGCACAGTGCATATACCCGGTCCCTGTTTTTGGTAAAGGTTTCATCATGAAAAATGATCCTTTCCGGGCCCACATCCCGGACAACCCCCCTGATTTCCGCCATCACCTCCTCGAGTCCCCTTGCCCGGACCGTTTGTCCCAGCGCCCGCATGCAGAAAATACAGGTATAGGGGCAGCCCCGGCTGGTAATCATATTATAGGTCTTCATACGGGGGAAAATCCGCCAGTCCGGAAGCGGCAAACGGTTTAAATTGCTGATCCGCTCCGGCGGGTTGGCGATGACATTGCCATTCTCCCGATAGACCAGCCCGGAAATATTCGTTCTCTTCTTCTGGTCGACGGCAAGCGCGGCAATCAAGTCCATGAAAGCGATTTCCCCTTCTCCCGCAATGCCGTAATCAAACATCGGATACTGCCGCAATGTTTCCGCCGGAAGGGCCGTAACATGCACCCCGCCAATAACCGTAACCACCTCCGGATCTATCTTCTTGTATTTTCCCGCCACAGCGGCGGCGTCATCAATCTGATGGGTCATGGCCGTGAGACCCAGAATATCGGGAGCATAATCCGCAATCACACGAAGGGTCTGCCTTAGGTTCCGGTGTTCCAGCTTGGCATCCAGTACCTTTACCGCATATCCGGCCTGAAGAACCGCCGCGGCCAGATACCCCAGGCCGATATGCTGATCATCCGCTGCATCATATCGTTCCACAATAGTAGCGGAGGGAGGATTTACGAAAAAAACTTTCAATATCACCTCTGGCCAGAACCAGGCGCAAAAACGGGAACCCCCGCAACGTTTCCGATTCTTATTCTTCCTGCCTTACAGACCGCTCCCGGGATGCCTCGGCTTGACCCAGAAAATCCAGAATTGTCTGAATTTTCTGCAAATCCGTTCCGGTCCCGGTTTCTCCCGCCCGCTGCAAAAACACGGCCCGGGCTCTCTGAAGATATTGTAAGGCTTTTTTATGATTTTTCTGATGGTAGTACAAAAGTCCCAGATTGGCCAGGGTCTGCGCCGTATCCTCATGATAAAGACCCAGATGTTTCCTTCTTATCTCCAGGGCTTTCTCCAAACAGGGACGTGCCTTATCAAAATCGTTTTGCATGCCATGGGCAACCCCGAGATTGTTATAGATATCCGCAGTTACCGGAAGTTCCTGCTCCCCGTTTTGCTGTCGAATCTGTAATCCTCTCTGGTAAGCGTCGATGGCCCTGGCATACTCTCCCTGATCCACATAGGCCAATCCCAGGATATTATGGCCAACCGCCATCCGGGGCGATTTTTTAACGCAATCCCGCCAGAGGGTAAGCTTGTTCTGCCAATCCCCATTCCGCTGCATGGTCTGAACGCTGTAAAAAATAAAAACCGCTGATAAAACAACCAGAAAAAGCCTATTGGCCCGGCTGAAAAAACGGATGCCGGGAAAACGGAACCGGTCGATACCCATTGCCAGCAGCAGGCAGAACCCGATGGATGGCAGGTAAAGCCGCTGTTCCGCAACCGGCCGGGCCGCCAGATACCCCAGGCTGGCTGCTGGCAGCTGCGTCAGCAACAGCCAGCTTATTCCGAAACTCAAAAGTTTCGATTTTTGGCAGGAAAACAAAACTACCGCGCACAACAACAATAATGCCAGGGCAGGCAAAAAAACATCCAGGGAAAAGATTGTTCCGGGGAAAACGAAAGAATGCATTACATTGGAATGAACGGGGAAACAAAGCAGATAAAAATGATAACCAAATATCTTCCAGACGGCCAGTGCCTTCTCCCAGGCGGCAAGGGCATCATTTACCTGCATTGACGTTTGCAGGGCCGTATGCCGGAACCAGAAAAACAGCACTACCAAGAGCCAGAACCAGGTGGTTTTCCAAACGACCCGGAAACGATCAGCGGCATTCACAAAATGAAGGATATACAAAACAAGAATCAACGGCAGAATCAGCGCCATTTCCTTGGATAAAAAAGCCAGAATACCGCAGAGCAGAGCTGTCAGAAAACAAACGGTTCGTTTCCGGCCGGGCTCGCCTTTCAGAGACTGCATAAAAAAAAGCGTAGACAAAAGGAAAAAACAGCAGGCCAGAAGCTCATCCCGGTTTTTAATAAAACTCACCGTCTCGGTATGAACCGGATGGGCGGCAAAGAGCAGGGCCGTCAGCAAGGACAGGTTCCAAAACCGGTCATTCTCCCGGCGCTTATCCCCTTTGGCCCCGCATAAAAAATAACCCAGGGCATAAACCAGAAAAACATTCATCATATGCAGCATCAAATTGGTCAGATGATATCCCGCCGGAGCCGGGCCCCATAAACGATAATCCAGGGCCAACAGGGTGGTTCGGAGGGGACGATAAAGGCCCTGCGCGTTAAAATTGTACAGGCAGTTCCAATAATGTGGAGAAAAAAAAAGGGGGATATTCCTCCAATCTTTGATATACTGATTTTCCGCTATCAGGGAAGTATCCGTCCAGGTAGCGAACCGATTGGGCAAAGTGTTGACAAAAAGCGCCCAGCAGACACAGGCGAGTACGATCAGCCGGACCCCATGACGTTTTGAAAACCGGCCGAAAATGTGACAACGGTAAGGATACAAAAAAACGGGTTTCATCCGGTTTGCTTATTCGTTTCTTTTTTGTGACAATAAAATCTGAATGGATCATTCTTACGACATTTTCTATATACACCCAATCGGCAACCGGCGCAAACCATCTGGATCAAAAAGGTTGAGATACAGCGGTGACGATGACTTCTTCCCCCTTACAGCCCAAAAAAGTCCTATTGATTTTTCCGCGTTTTCGATATCCGTCGGGCGACCTTCCCACCGGACTGGCGACACTGGCGGCTTATTTGCGGGAAACAATCGCCAACCTGGACCTGGAACTTCTGGATACCAGCTTCTGTCCCTCATTTTCAGTGGTTGCAGCTTCCCTGGCCCGCTTCAAACCGGATATCACCGGCATATTTATAGACGTGGTAATGGCCGAAGATGCGCTCAGAACAGCGCGGATTGCCAAACAAAACGGTTCCACGGTCATTGCCGGCGGGCCGCAGGCGACCATGCTGGCGGAGGAAATCATTGTCGACGACAGCATTGATGCCGTCTGCCTGGGAGAAGGCGAACACACCCTGCGGGAGTATATTGAAAGCTTTTATGACGACAAAAATTTCGAAAATGTTCGCGGCCTCTGGCTGAAAACCGGCCGCGGCATTTGGAAAACAGCAGAAAGAGACTTTATTGAAAATCTGGACAGTCTGCCCTCCCCGGCCTTTGACCTCTTCGACATGGAACGGTATATCAACAACTTTTTTCAACTCGATTCCTTTGACCCCCACCTGCGCGGCATCTCAATGACCGTTTCCCGGGGATGTCCATACCAATGCAGGTTCTGCCAACCCACCGTGCATAAAATCTTAGGCAGGAAAGTCCGCATTCGTTCACCGGAAAGGGTTATTGCGGATATTCAGTTGCTGCAACGAAAATACCGGCTTAACGCCTTTTATTTTTCCGACGACCTGATAACGGTGGTACCGGGCTGGCTGCAACAATTTTGCGCCCGGTTAAAAGAAAAACGGCTTCAACTTTTCTGGGCCTGCAATACCAGAGCCGACACGCTGGACTACCAGACCATGCAGTTGATGCAGTCAACCGGACTGGTTAAAATCAAAGTGGGAATTGAAGCCATATCCGACCGGATTCGCAATGGGGTATACAATAAAAAAATTGAAAAATCGGACATTACCGAACTGCTTGATAATGCCCGCCGATTGCGTATACAGGTGGCCGGCTTCTTTATGCTCGGGGCCCCAACGGAAACCGCCCGGGAGGTCTGGGATACCGTTACTTTCGCCGCCGGCTCCAGCCTGTGTGAAGCGCTTTTCTCGGTGACCACTCCCTTCCCGGGTTCCTGGCTGTATGACGACCTTCTGGAAAAAGGCTGGCAGCCTCCTTCAAAAACGAAACGTTTGAGTTACCATCAGGTTTGCCGTCCCCGCATGAGCCCCAGCGAAATCTCTCCGGCACGACTGGCGGTTTACAAAAAACTGGGCAATTTTTATTTTTATCTGCATCCCCGCCGGATCCTGACTACCCTGAATTACTTTAAGAATATAAAAGCATTGCAAAAACTGCTGTTGAAACTGAAACGAATTTGAATTACAAGGAACGATGATGAGACCCAAAAGCCAGATCATCATTATTACGTGTCTGCTTGTTCTTGTTCCCCTGGCCGTATTTTACCAGATCGGCGATCATGATTTCATCAATATGGATGACCCTTTCTTTATCCAGCAGCACAAGGTACAGGAAGGACTTACCCGGGAAAATCTGATAAACGCCTTCACCCTGCATGATTGCCTGTGGATGCCCCTTACCTGGCTATCTCACATGATTGACAGCCAGATATACAAAACGACTCCCCGGGGGCACCACTTTACCAGTCTGGCGCTTCATATTGCCAACGGAATTCTGATTTTTCTGCTGCTGGTGAAAATAACCGGCAGGATCGGGCCCGGCGCCCTGGTGGGCGCTTTGCTGGTTCTGCACCCCATCAACGTGGAAACCGTTGCCTATATCTCCGCCAGAAAAGGAATTTTGTGCGCTTTTTTCTGGCTCCTTGCCTTACATGCTTACTGCGCTTACAGCCGAAGGAGGACGATAAAAAGATATTTTCCGATTTTACTGCTTTTTCTTCTGGGCGCCATGGCCAAACCGGCGATCGTGATATTTCCGTTTATGCTTTTGATTATGGACTACTGGCCCCTGCAAAATTTCGGATATATCCGGACAAGCAATCTGTTACGGGAAAAAATTCCCTTCTTTCTGCTGGCTGCAGTTTTCAGCGTCGTCGCCGTTATCACTCAGCATCAGGCCGGTACCACCCTTTCCCTGGCAACCGCGCCGTTTTTGCTGCGGGTCGAAAATATGCTGGTCAGCTATGCGCTCTATCTCTGGAAAGTCATCTACCCTTTAAAGCTGGCCATTTTTTATCCCTTTCCCCAAAACCTTGCTGTCTGGAAATCATTAACAGCCGGGGGAATATTGATCCTGATCAGCATGGCCGCGATTGCCAGCCGGCGCCGGCGTCCCTGGTTTCTGGCCGGCTGGCTGTGGTTTCTGGTGGCAATGTTGCCAACCATCGGCCTGATCAAAACCGGGCAACAGGCGATGGCCGATCGTTATGCCTACATTCCCTTGATCGGCATCTTCATTATCATAAGCTGGGAAATTTTCAGGCGGCCGATAAACGACGCCAAAAAACAGGGCTGTCGATGGGCGGCGGTAATCGGCATTCTGATTCTACTGGCCTTCTTAAGCTGGCGCCAGGCAGGATACTGGAAAAACAGCCGTTCTGTATTCGAACATGCGGTACGGGTAACCTCCGGAAATTATCTGGCCTATAACAATCTGGGAGAAGCACTGGTCCAGGAAGGCAAAACCGCCGAAGCCTACCAGAATTTCCGTCAGGCCCTGTCGATTGCCCCGAATCTGGCCCAGGCAAACTATAATCTCGGTCTTATTCTGCGCCAGCGCAACCAGCCCGAAAAAGCCATACCACATTTTTCCCGGGCGGTTCAATCCGCGCCCGACTTTGTCAACGCGCATTTTTATCTGGCCCAAACCTGTTTAGAACAGGGATATCTGGCGCAGGCGGACAAGCACTTTCAAATCGTACTGCGCAGAAATTCCCAGCCGGCCTATAAAGTGGAAAGCCATAACGCCCGGGGAATCATTCTGGCCCGTCAACAAAACCTTGCCGAAGCCGCCCGCCATTTCCGGGAAGCCTTGAAAATAGAGCCCCGGCGCGGAGAAATTCATAACAGCCTGGGACAGGTGCTGGTATTGCAGGGACAGGAGGAAGAAGCCATCCCCCATTTTCAGCAAGCGGCATCCCTCGTCCCGGGCCAGCTGGAACCGATTAATCATCTGGTTCGAATTTACAAAGGCACCGGCGAGTATCAAAAAGCCCTGGTGCTGTACCGGAATCTGCTTCTTGAGCGCCCGGACTGCTCCGTAACGATCTGTTACAATATCGCCGCCATGTATTCCCTTCTGGGCAAACGAGACCAGGCCCTGGAGTGGCTGCGGGAAAGCATTGCCCATGGTTTTTCCCAATTCAAAGCCCTTCAGGAAGATCAGGATTTTCAGAATCTGCGAGACAGCGAGGAATATAAGCGGTTGCTTCCGACCCGTTTTCGATAAACGCAAAAATGTTCCCTTTACCGGCCCTGCGGCTCATGTTGTATGGGCCATGGTGGTTCGAGGGGCAGATCGGGGTCTGTTTCGCGGGCTTTTTCATAGACGGCGGCCGCTTGCCGGTAATGCCCGTGCTCCGCAAGTTTTTGATAATATAAACGATATATTTCAATTGGGTCACCGATGGCCACCGCAAATTTTTCCAGGGCCTTCAGCCCTTCGGTAAATTTCCCCTGGCTCGCCAGAACATGAAACAGGGGCTCATATAAATCGAATTCATCGGGTTTCATTTGAAAGGCCGCCCATATATGCTCTTTCGCCAAGGAATAATGGCCGAGGTCATATGTCGCCCGGCTTAGCAGAACCCGAATAGGAACGGAATCATATCCATAATCAATGAGTCTGGTAAGCAATTGGATCGCCTCTAAATATTTTCCATCTTCCATAAGCTTTCTGGCAAGCTTTTTATGGACCAGAGGATTATGCGGCTCCAGCGCCAGTGCCCTGTCAAACGCCGCCTTCTTTTCCGGAAAACCGGTTGCCAATTCTCCATGATAATAATGTACCAGGGCGCAGTCCGGATGCTCTTTTACTGCCTTTTCCAGAAATTGTCGGGCCTGATGGCGATCATTTTTTATTCTGGCATAATACAAAAATTCCCCCAGAAACGATTTTTCCCAGAATGGACTGGCATAGCCGCACTTGGGACCCGTCAAAAAAACCACGGCATAGATGGAAACAGCCAAAAAAATAAAAATAGACACAATGCGACCGGACTGGCGGCTCCAGAAGCGGTCCACCATCCAGGCGGCCAGGCATATGGCCGGAAAAATCGTCATGGCGCCCCACTCAATTTCATTCCAGGGCTCCCTGGCATTGAACACGGTCACGACCAGGCCGATTCCGAAAAAAGAGGATAAAAGCAGAAAATGTCTTCTGTCTTTTCTGTATTTGAGGGAATACCCCACAGAAACAAGATAAACCATGCCGGTAATCCAATGACAGGGAATGGACCAGGGGCCATATACGGTGTTCCGCAATCCCATCACAAGGCAACTGGAATTTTTGAAATTGATCAGCAGATCCCCTGCATAGAGCAGGAGCAGTCGGGGCGTCAATCCCAGGGGCCGGACCCTGTCGGCATGTCGGACAATATTGCTGGCTTCATGCTGACAACTCCATAGAAGATGCGGTAAAATTATCAGCACACAAACAGCCATGGCGATATACAACCGGGAGGATTGGAAAATTCTGGCAACTTTTCCGGAGGAAAAAACAAAAAAAAGGATGGGGATTCCCATCAGCAAATAGATTTCGCTGCACATATACCCCACCCCCATCAGACCCCCCAGAAGTATCCACCCGTTTTCCTGATCTTGTTCCACCGCCCGGTATAAAATCAGCAGGGTCCAGGGAACCAGGCACAAATAAACCGGTTCCAGAAACTCCGGGGCATAAGAAATCAGATGGTGATCCACACTCCCGAAAAAAAGGGCTATAATGGCCGCCCGGTAGCCGAACAACTCCCGGCACAGGCAAAACAACCCCAGCAGTCCGAAAACACTGAGCAGAATATAGACCACGCGAATGCCGTAGGTTGATCCGCCGACCAACCAGGAACTGACGGCCGTAATATAAGAAGTAAGAACCGGATGATGGGTCTTGGCGCTGCCCAGTGGCAGAAAAACCTTGCCCCCCTGGACAGAAATTTTCCGGGAAACCTCCAGATGTTTTCTTTCATCGGCAATTTTCTTTACCAGGCCATAGCCGTATGTCATGCGGAGGATGGTTGCTGCCAGCAAAAGAAAAAAAACGAGATAGAACCCGGCCGGTTTCTTTATGACCATCCGGTGAAGTCCCGATTTCTCTTTTATTTGATAATTATCCGGCACCCCTGACGCCTCCGGTATCGCTCTCAGCAAAAAAAATCATGCCTTTTATATCCGGTCACTTTCTTCTACCGCTTTTTCTGCATGGATTTCCGGGCTTCCTGAAGGGCATACCGGGCCAGGGGCAGGTTCCCGTTCCCGAGGATATCCCCGGCAAATTGCCACAGGTAATGGGGGCGGTAATACACCCGGTTGATCACTTTCCGGGTAATTTTTTCCAGCTCCGCCAGCGAGTAAATCCAGGGAAGCCGCACCCAGGGGGTATAACCGCCGCCCACCGTCCAGTCTCCCATCAGGGTCTTCTCTGCGCGGGCCTCCTCATACACCGCTGTACCGGGATAGGGAACCAGCCGGCCGATATTGGCCGTGGTGGGTTTGATTTTCAGAAGCAAATCCACCGTCTGCGCCAGGGTCTCCCGGGTTTCTCCGGGAAACCCCACAATCCAACCGGTATTCAGCTTCAGCCCCGCCTCCCGGACTGTCTTACAGGCTGCGATATTACCGGAAATGGTGGTTTTTTTATTCATCCGGTCAAGAATCTGCTGGGAACCGGATTCCAAACCGAGAGAAACCAGGTAGGCCCCGGCCTGCCGGGCCTTATGGACAAGTTCCGGGGTAATGGAAGTCGTCCGGCTTTTAAAACGAAAGGCGATATCCAGTTTTTCCTTGATGATCCCATCAAAAATCGCCAGAGACCGACCGATATCAAAAGTGAAATTGGCGTCGGCCACATCAAAATGCCGAATTCCGTCCTGATAACGAACCACCATCTCCTCCAGCACACTGTCCGGAGAACGGGCCCGGAAACGGCCCGGGATATTGCTGCAAAACCGGCACTGAAAAGGACAGCCCCGGCTGGTCAGGAGGGTTTCCACCGGTCGTTGCCGGACAAGAATCATGAAATACCGTTTTTTCTGATAGGCCTCCGATAGACTGCGGCGGTCCGGAGACGGCAGCTGATTGATATTCCGCGGGGGAAGGCCGGGGCTGTTGCCGGTGATTCTTTCCTCCCGCCGATAATACAATCCAGGCACCTGATCCGGGTCCGACCGCTTTTCCAGTGCCCGGCAAAGCATCACCAAACTTTCCTCGCACTCGCCGGTAAGCACATAAGCCGCATCGGTAAACTCCTGTAATACCTTCTCCGGCAGGGCATTGGCATGGGGACCGCCCAGAACAAGGGGGACGCGGGGACAGGCCTGTTTTATGGTCCGGGTCAAGTCATAGACCGCCCGAATTATTTCCGAAAGCAGCGAAATCCCGATCAGGCCGGGATTTTGCGCTTTGATCCGCGCCGTCACCTCCCGGTCGTTCAGGCCCAGCGCATTGGCGTCGATAATCACCGCCTCCTGCCCGTTCGCTTCCAGGGCGGCGGCCAGATACATCAGATTCGCCGGGGCAAAACATTTCTGCTGAATCTCACCGGGATTGCGGCTGCGGGGATTTACCAGCACTACTTTCATTTTTGCTCCATTTTCAGGGCCACCAGGTCTTTTTTCATAGCAAAATAATGGATAAAATAATGAATAAACAAAAATCCCGCTAAAACCGGCAGAATATGTTCCACCAGAGTCACCAGAATACTACCGCTTAACAGGGCCGCCGGAGAACCCCAGCGGGAAAAGAAAAAGATCATGGCCGCCTCCCGGGTACCCAGCCCCAGAACCGTTATCGGCAGATTGTTAATAATCATAATCACCGGGACAAAAACCAGCAGCGCCCCCAACGGCAGGGTCACCCCCACCGCTTTCAGCAGAAGATAGGTATTGCCGAACTCGGACAGCTGATAAAGCAGCGAATACGCGCCCAGAATCCCGATGTCTTTTCTGCTCAGGGCGGTAAAGCCGCTGAAAAGCGCCGACACCATTTCCCCCAGGCGGGAATGGATTCGACTGCTCATCCCCACCACCATTTCTCTGCAATGAGAAGAAAACAAAAACCACAACAGCACTATCAGCACGCCTCCCAGTGATAAAGAAAGAAGACCGCTGCCGACATACAACAGACCGCTGCTGGCCAGACCAAATAAAATCAGCAGGTTCAAGGCCTTGTCCACCATCAGGGAGCTGACCGCAGGGAGAAACCCGATCCGGCCGGTTCTGTCCAGATAAAGCGCTTTGAGCAGTTCCGACGACTTCAGCGGAAAAAGCACTTTAAAGGGGATACAACCGGTGCGGATCGCCACCACTTCCCGGTACGGCAGCGAACAGCCCAGGACAGACAGAATCCGCCGCCATTTGAGAGCACCCACAAAAATATTAACGCTCAAAGAGATCAATACCGCGATCATCACAAGACCGGGCGCACACGACTGCAGGGTGGATAAAACGCGATGCATATCCACTTTGACAAACAACACGAAAAGAATCAACGCCGATACCGAAAAGGGCACAACAGCACGAATAATAGCGATGGGCTTCATGATGTCCTACCGTACCAGGGAGGCAATTTGATTGACAATCACCGGAAGGCGCAAAGAAAAAGCCAGATTGAGTTCCACCCGGGCCGCACACCAGCAGTCATTGCAGGCAACCGGTCGCAGGTGCTGAAAAGCCTCCGCCACAGAAACATCCGTACAGTTTAACGGGGAAAACCCCCAGGATTCCCGGCTGCAGTACATAACTCTTCCGTCCGGCTCAATGCGGCAACTGATCCACCCGCTGGCGCAGTTCATTCGCTTGGGGTGCGGCCAGTGATAAAGATGCCGCAAACCGGGAACCGAGTTGCCGATGGTTTTATCTCCGGCTTTCTTTTTTCGAATCAGGGTCAGGACAGCCTCCCGATAGGCTTCTTCCGGCGGTGCCAGATCATTTTCGTTTTCCCCGCCCAGAGCCCAACGGGTAGCGGGCTGGAAGATTACCCGGCCTTTGAACCGCCGGGTGATATCCAGAATATCATCGATGGCATCCAGATTCAATCGATTCAAAACCGTCGCCAGTCCGACCCGAATCCCCCGGCTTCGGGCCGCCTCCGCGGCCGCCATCACCTCCCCGAAGGAACCCCTTCCGCGAATGGCGTCGTGAATCTCTTCCGGCCCTTCCAGGCTGAGATTCAGCACATCCAGATGACGCAACTCGGCAATTCTGGAGGGCACCAGCATGCCGTTGGAGTTCATTTTGGTTTCCAGGCCCCGGTCATGGACATAATCGATAATCCGACCCATATCCGCCCGTACCAGCGGCTCGCCACCGGTAAACGAAATTCGCACGGTACCCATCTCCGCCAGGGCATCCACAATGGAAAAAATCTGCGCGGTGGAAAGTTCCGCGCCCGATTTCCGCCACAGATCGCAATAGGCGCATTTCCGGTTGCACCGATGGGTAACGCCCCAGCCCACGACCAGCGGTATTTTCCGTTTCAGCAACCGGGCCTTTAAAACAGCCGCGGCGGTTTTCAAGAGTCTGATCCTGTCCATATCTTCTTTCGCCAAACAGGGCTATACTTGCCTCATCCCTCCCTTTTCCCCGTCTTCCTCATTCGGCAATAATAAAAATTGGTATATCAAGCGTTTTCCCCCGGCCATGATTTTATGGCCCGTAACCTGTTCTGCAATGCCCGGCGGATTCGCAAAGGATAATATTTCAAGTAGATGATAAACCGGTAATCTCTCCCCTTGACAGCCACCAGCAGTTGTCCCGCAATAATCAGGGGAGAAGGAATAAAGCGGGCAACCCGGTACAGACGCCACCGCAATGAAAAATTGACCAGAAAGCCGGGGATAATTGGTAATAATTTGAAATATTTTGAAAATACATCTTTGGCCGTTTTCCGTTCAGGCTCCTGAATAAAATCCTGATGGAAAAAATCGGACATCCCCCCCTGATTTATGGCCGCAACATCGGCTTCCGTCAGCAGACCACGACTGCGGGCGGTTTCGATAATTGCGGTTTTCGGAAAATAGGTCAAATTGTGACATTTGATCCGGTTTAAATATTTCAATCGCCGGTAATATTGCAGCGCCCGAACATGATCGGCCTCGGTTTCCCCCGGCAGGCCGAACATATGATCAATATCATATCGCAGACGGTGCCGGTCACACAATTGAAAGGCCCGGGCCGCCTGCCGGTTGGTCTCGGTGCGGTTGAGCACCGTCCGTTTCAAATCCTCGTTAACGGTCTGCATTCCGAACTCGATGCAGTAACAGCCGCTTTCCTTCAGCAACCGGCAACGCTGCTCATCAAGCTGGGTCACCTTGCCGAAACACCGGAAAGGCACACCGATTTCCCGGCGATACCTGTGCAGAAGCTCCTGCAGCCAGCGTTTATCGGTAAAAAACAGGGCATCGTTAAACATCACCTCTCGAAATCGATACCGCTGCTTCATTACCGCCAGCTCCGCCATAACGGAATCAACCCCGCGCCGGCGAAAATAGCGATTGTTGTACATACGATTCCAGAATGACTCACAGCAATAACTGCAGCTGAAAACACAACCCAGGCTGGTGATAATTACGTAATCATCCCGGTAATTGACATCCTTTTCAAACAGCGATTTGTCCGGCAGCGGCAGAGAATCCAGATCGGCCAGCGGCGGTCGAGAAGCATTCCGGATCACCTCCGGCCCTTTCTTGCACCAGACATTGGCGATGCCTTCCCCGCTGTGACCGGCAGACAAGGCTGCCGCCAGTTCCGGCAGGGCGGCGAATCCTTCCCCCACAACGACAAAATCCACGACCTCATTGGCAATAACCGTTTCCGGGACCAGGGTGGCGTGAATGCCGCCAAAAACCGTCGGTACCGCCAGGGTCTGTTTCACGGTCTCGGCGATGCCGCAGGCCCAGCGATAAGTTCCGGAATAGGTTGTAAATGCCAGCAGATCGGGAGCAGACGCATGGATGGTGGTCAGCACGTGCCGGGTCTGCTGAAACATCTTTTCCAGCCAGGAAATATGAAAGACATTATCCTCGGGGCCGAACAGGCCGGGATCGTAGGCCAGAGCAACGGTATGTCCCTCTTTTTTCAAAAAACTGGAAAGATACTCGATCCCCAGATGTTCTCGCCCCAGATGAACAAAGGTAATTCTCATCGTCGACTTTCAGATATTTGCGTATAATATCAAAAAATAAAAGCAGCTCATGGCAAACTCCGGTCCCCGGTCGCGGCGGCATTCGGGGATAAGACCATTTCCGAAAAAGAGGAGTACCGCCATTCCCTCTTATACGTCTACCACCACCCGGGCCCGCCATTTCCCGCTTTTCCGAAACACTTGCAGATCATGATAGGTAACGGCCTTGATCTCCCGTTTCAACCGGTGCCGCCCGGGATCGTAGTCGTCATAATCCACCCGGGCGGACAGGGCCGTTTCCTTTATCGAAACCATCTTCGCCGCCGCGACCAGTTTTTCTTCCACCGTCCACAACGCCAGCAGCTCCCGCAGCCAGTTAAAGAGCAGGTCCGGAAGGTCAAGCCCACTGACCTGGAGAGTTCGGCAGTACTCCCCCCGAACCCCCGCCTTCTCCGCCAGCGTGTCAAACAGGGCCGAACAGGCGTTTTCAAACAGGGCCGCTTCGGTCCCTCCGAAAATTTCCAGCCGCAGATCGGCGGTATGATCAATGATACGATGTTTCACGGCCGGTCTTCCCCTGACCCGGATATTGCATGAAATATCCGGCTATCCCACCCGGACAATGCTCCCGGTTGCGGCGGTGTCGTACCCGCCCAGCCGCCGGACGGACTCCTGGAATTCCGGCGTCCGGATCACCGCCAGCAGGGCCTGGATACCGGGCAACGCCAGAAAGCGCTCCGGGATGACCAGATCGTACTCTTCCGTCACCACCGGCACAAAGTCCAGCCCCAGGGCGCGGGCGGCCGCCAGAATCCCCAGTCCGGCGTCCGCCGAGCCGGAGGCCACGGCCACGGCCACCGACATGTGGGTGTAAGCTTCCTGGTCATAACCGCGGATTTTCGTGGGCGCAAGCCCCAACTCGGCCAGGCGGTAATCCAGTAAGACCCGGGTGCCGGAGCCGCCCTGCCGGTTAATGAAAGTTACGTCTGCCCGGGTGAGCTCGGCCAGGGAAACAATTTTTTTCGGGTTCCCCGGGGCCACCATCAATCCCTGACTGCGGGCGACCAGCCGTACCAGCCGCACCGGCACCCCGGGCAGATATTTCCGGACATAGGAAAGATTGTATTCCCCGGTTTCCGGGTCCAGCAGGTGGCTGCCGCCCAGATGGGAATAGCCTTTGGCCAGGGCCTGCAGCCCACCCAGGCTGCCCACATGGGAAGAAACCAGTTTCAGGCGGGGATCATACCGGCTGAGCTGGTCGGCCAGCACATCCAGAGTGTTGTCATGGCTGCCCACGGCAACCACGGTGTTCTCCACGGCGTCCAGGGGGCGAATCAATTCCGCCGGCACCGCCGTTCCCTCGGCCAGTCCCTCCACGTTTTCCGGGATCCGGACAAAGGCGTCCGCCTCGGCCAGGGAGGTAACCGCCCCGGCGCCCCGGGGCATCTGGGTGGCCACCATGGTGTCATCCACACACCCCAGCTTGACCCGCAGAAACTCTTCCACCCCCAGCCGGGAAGCCACTTTCCGGGTCAGGACGGCCGTTACCCGGGGCGGATTGAAATCCGGCCGTCCCTGCATGGCCAGCAGCAACGGCCGGACCAGCTGTTCAAAACAGACCACGGCGGAAACCGGATACCCGGGCATGCCGAACACGGGCAGAGAAGCCACTTTCCCGGCTATAAGGGGTTTTCCCGGCATGATGGTTACGCCGTGAAGCAACAGCCGGCCGCTCTTGCGGATCACCGTCCGGGAATAGTCCCGGGCGCCGGCGGAAGAGCCGCCCACCAGCAAAACCATCTGATAATCACCACTGTCAACAGCATCCCGGACGACAGCGGTGATCTGCTCCGGGTCGTCCGGCAAAATGGCGTGCCGCTCCCAGGAACCCCCGTATTGTTCCACCAGACCGCCCAGCATGTGGGAATTGGATTCCACCACCGCGGCGGGCGGCAGGGGGCCTTCCGCCGCCACCTGCTGACTGTCGACCAGCTCATCACCGGTGGGAACAATCAGCAACCGCGGCTTTTTCCGAACGGACACGGACATCACCCCGGCGGTCAACAAAGCGCCCACACAGTAAGGCCGGATGACATGATTGGCCGGAAACAGCAATTCGGTGGCCACAATATCCTCCCCGGCCCGCCGGACATGCTGCCAGGGGAAAGCCGGCGTCATGATCTCCACCGAGACTGGACAGGTCACCGCCTACGCCGTCGAAGGACTCCACGATCGGGGCTTCCTCTTCGTCGAGCCGGGCGACAAGGTCTACGCCGGACAGGTCGTCGGCGAGCACAACCGCGACAACGACATCCCCGTCAACATCTGCCGTCTCAAGCAGCTCACCAACGTCCGCTCGGCCAACAAGGAAGCCACCGTCACCCTCAAGTCCGCCCGAAGGGTCAGCCTCGAGCAGGCCCTCGAGTACATCGAGGACGACGAACTCGTCGAGCTGACCCCAAGGTC
>CAZWCS010000017.1:16431-41429 GCA_964632805.1 uncultured Desulfobacterales bacterium | reverse complement strand
TAGCCTTCGAAAGCCTTGTCCATAAGGCCGCCGAAAATTGGCCGAGAATTGCTGTGACCGCCCGAACATCTAAGCCCGAGCCGGCAGTCGCAATATATGGATGAGACGGAAACGTTGAAAGAAGGCAGAGATAGTAGTCAAAACAGACTGGAGACCACAACATATAGGAAGTTTGCGCTTTTTGGTTGATACGGTTTTGTCGATAATTGTTTTGCTTTTCCTGTGTGATAAAATAAAGGAAAAAGTGTGTTTTTACAAATCAAGAGATTATCTGATAGGTAATTCATGCAACCGGAAAATGCAATACGAAACGCCCCGTCGATTCCGCTTATCGGCCTTGCCGTCTTTCTCATCGGCTGCTTGATCCTGCCTGTGGCCGCACAGGCCAGGATTTATAAATACATTGATAAAGACGGCGTATTACATTTTACCGACAGCCCGAGTGGCCATAATCTTTATATTAATCATGACGGAACCTTTGCCGGTGGTTACCATACTGCTGTTTTTGACCGTTGGATTCAGGAGGCGGCTGAAACCTACAATATTGCTTTTCCCCTGCTCAAAGCCCTTATTAAAGTCGAGTCCAATTTTAATCCCAAAGCGGTTTCTCCCCGCGGAGCCAAGGGGTTGATGCAGGTTATGCCGCAGAATTATACGGCCCTGAAAATCAAAAACCCCTTCAATCCTTTGGAAAACATTATGGGCGGTGCGCAGTATTTTCGCGAGCAGCTGGATCGTTTCAACGGCCATCTCCAGCTGGCCCTGGCCGCATATAATGCGGGTCCGACTACCGTCGCCCGCTATCAGCATATTCCCCCCTATCCGGAAACCATCAATTTTATCAAACAGGTTATGAAATACTATATTATCTATAAATAGCGTGGTCGAATGTGCAATTTTTTATAGATTTTTATAGTAGGAGCGCCGGTTCAGACCCGTGGTCGATGGTGTTGCCGGAACACGCACCGTGAAGACAAAAAAACAGAGGAAAGAACCTTTGGCGCGGATAGCGGTTTTCTTCTTGCTATTCCAGCCAGGGAGGTGTATAAAGCGGGCGCGACAAATAATAAAGACGGTTTTATATGATTATCTGCATGATATTATGATTAAAAAGATTGTGAAATGGGGGTTGGGCGTACTGGCGGCCTTATGTGTCGCCGTTTTTGTTTTCGCCGGCGGATTTTATTACTATCTGAGTCGCGGTCTGCCTGAAATTTCCTCTCTAAAAGCCTATCGGCCGCCGGTTGTCACTACAATTTATGCTGATGATAACCAGAAAATTGCCGAATTTTACAACCAGCGCCGGATTGTTCTGCCTTTGTCCGATATGCCCGAAATACTTATCCAGGCCTTTGTGTCCGCGGAAGACGCCCGGTTTTTTCAGCATACCGGAATTGATCTGATCGGGATTTTCAGGGCGTTCATAAAAAATCTGAAAGCCGGAGAAATTGTACAGGGTGGCAGTACCATTACCCAGCAGGTGGCCAAGTCGTTTTTTTTATCGCCCCAACGGACCTATCTTCGCAAAATCAGAGAGGCCATTCTGTCTTATCGGATTGAAAAACGGTTTACCAAAGAAGAGATTCTTTTTTTGTATTTAAACCAGATTTATCTCGGCCATGGGGCATATGGTGTAGAAGCGGCCGCGGAAAATTATTTTCGAAAAAAGGCGTCGGAACTGAATTTGGCGGAATGCGCCCTGCTGGCCGGCTTGCCTCAGGCACCCAGCCGGTATTCGCCTTTTCATTATCCGGAACGGGCCAAAAATCGTCAGCTGTATGTGCTGCGGCAGATGCAGGAGCGGGGATATGTTTCTCCCGCAGAGGCAAAAGCCGCCCGTGAGATGAAGTTTGACATAAAGCCTGTCAAGAACTGGTTCCGGGATATGACCCCCTGGTATGCGGAATATGTCCGCCGGTACGTGGAAGAAAAGTACGGGAAGGATATGCTGTATGATGAAGGTCTTTCCGTATATGCCGCCGTTAATGTGGATATGCAGAGAATCGCGCGTCAGGAGGTGGAAAGAGGCTTGCGGGAACTGGACAAACGGCAGGGATATCGGGGGCCGGAGAAAAATATCGCGCAAGCGGAAATGGAACCTTTTTTAGACCAATTGCGGGAAGATGAATCAGCAGCAGGCGGCAATCCGCCGGCCGTGGGCGATATTGTCAAGGGAGTTGTCGTCGGGGTAGATGATACGGAAAATGTTGTTCGGGTTCGACTGTCTTTCGGGGTGGGAGAGATTCCCCTGGCGGACATGAATTGGGCCAGAAAGCCGGACCCGGAGACCGCTTGGTACAAATATGAAGCAAAAATTCGGAAACCGTCCCAAGCACTGGCAGTGGGGGATGTTATCCGGGTCCGTATTACCGGTTTACCGGAGATAGGGCAGAATCGTTTTCTTGAAGAAAGTGCTGCCGCCAAAGGCACGGATGAAGAAGAAAAGAAAGAGAGGGCGAACTCTTCGGTAGCCGAGGCCTTATTTACCCTTTCCCTGGAACAGATCCCGGAGGTGGAGTCTGCCTTGATCTGTATGGAAAACAGGACCGGCCTGGTAAAAGCGATGGTTGGGGGCCGAGATGCTGAAAAAAGTCAGTTTAATCGTGCCATACAGGCCCGGCGGCAGCCGGGTTCAGCTTTCAAACCGGTCATTTATGCAGCTGCCCTGGACAAAGGCTACACAGCTTCCAGCATGATTGTTGATTCAGCGGTTGTTTTTGAAGACAAAGAACATGATTTTACCTGGAAACCCCAGAATTACGAAGAACGGTTTTTTGGTCCTACTTTGTTTCGCCAGGCGCTGATCAAGTCGCATAATATTCCTACCATAAAAATTCTTATGGATATCGGTGTCGATTATGTCCGGCAATATGCTCGAAAACTGGGCATTACTTCTCCGCTGAGTCGAAATTTATCCATCGCTCTGGGGTCTTCCGGGGTATCACCGCTGGAACTGGTCCAGGTGTATTCGGTGTTTCCCAATCTGGGGGAACAGGTCTCGCCGCTGTTTATTCAAAAAATCGAAGACCGTGAGGGCCGCATTCTGGAAAAAAATCTTCCTTCATGTAAGAGAGTCATCGGCAAAGACACTGCTTATATCATGACCCATCTGTTAAAAGGTGTTGTGCAACACGGCACCGGCCGGCGGGTCCGTGCCATTAATCGGCCGGCGGCCGGAAAAACCGGCACTACGGACAATTTGGATGATGCCTGGTTCGTGGGATATACGCCGGACTATGTTACCGCTGTCTGGGTAGGCTATGACGAAGAGCGATCACTGGGCGCCTCGGAAACGGGGTCAAGTGCTGCCAGCCCTATTTGGCTTCGATTCATGCAACGCGTTCTGGCCGATAAGCCGGTTAAGTCCTTTGAAGTTCCGGAAGGCGTTGTTTTCTCCAAAATCGACGCGGACACCGGACTGTTACCGATCCCGGAGTCGAAAAACACCTTCTTCGAGTGTTTCAAGGAAGGTACGGTACCCACCGAGCATAGTAAACGTCCGGGAGCCGTTGTCCGGGAAGAACAGTTTTTCAAAAAGGGAATGTAAAAAAACGGCTAGAAAAAAGCCCAGTTTATATACAGCAAAAACAAGATTATAAATAAAGCGCTGAGAAGATAGGCTTTCCAGTCAATCGGTTTTTGCGCTTTTCCGTCGGCTTGGACTTTGCCAACTTTTTGACCGCAATTTTTGCATCGTTTGGCATCGAGGGGCAAGCGTTCCAAGCAATCCGGGCACTGCTTGTAGGGCCGCGTAAGAAGTTTTTGGGGATGTTGTTTCTTATCGGAAAGCCCCATGGCATACACCCTCCCTTTACATTTTTGGTATTGAACCCTTGTCTTTTGTTGTTCAGGAATTGTTGTCCAGCAGACTTTCGTCGCGGGTGATCTCACTGTTTTCGGTTAAAGCAGCCAACCAGGATGAAAAAACGTTGTTTTGTTTCCGTTGCAGCAATTGCTGCTTTATTCGCTTTTGATCAGCGGCAAAATCCTCATAATTCGGGATATCCCGCTCTGCCAGGCAAAACACATAATAGGCTTTTTGCCCCTTATATACTTTCTGCGCGCAAGGGTTGCTGCGGCTCAGCAGGAAGGCCGCCCGGCTTATCTCCGGTTCCCGCCCAATCTCCGGTATACTTTCGCCGCGACCAAAAAAATCAGTAGTAATCAGGTGTAGCCCGGCTTTTTCGCCGGCTGTCTCTATCCCGTCGGCATTTTCCAGTGAATCGAGGAAAACCGCCGCCTCTTTGGCGGCTTTTTCGTCTTGCAGCTCTTTTCGCAGATCCGCTTCAACCCGGGAGCGGATATTGTCCAAGGCCGGGATTTTTGCCGGCTGGCGCTGTGCTACCTGAAACAGGCCAAAACCGTCGGGAAACGAAATGATATCGCTGATGTCTCCTTCGTACAGATCAAACGCCTGCCGCACCAGTTCCCGTGTTTCCGGTATTTCCGCCAGACGATCTTTTCGGGTAAGCAGGCCCGAAGTTTTCACCTTCCGGCCCTGCGCCGCCGCCGCTTTGATACTGTTCTTCTCAAGAGCCAGGTCGAAAGCGTTGAGAGCCGCTTCATAGGCGGCATCGCGGGCTTTCTGAAGGGCCAGTTTTTCCCTTATATTTTTTTTGACTTGCTCCAGGGGCTTACGCGAGGGCTCGTTTATTTTATCGACTTGAATCAAATGCCAACCAAACCGGGTCCGTATCGGCTCACTAATCTCTCCGGCTGTCATGGAAAACGCTTTTTCGGCAAAGGGAGCAACCATCTCCGTTTTTTCAAAAGCCCCCAGCTGCCCTCCTCTTTTGGCGCTGGGACCTTCGGAATACTCCCGGGCGCAGGTGGCAAAATCTTTACCCGCCTGAATCATCTCATAAATTTTAAGAATTTCCTGTTTTTTTGTGTTCACCTGTTCTGCCGGGGCATCTTGCGCGACTTTAATCAGTATATGACGGGCTTCTACTGTTGCGGGAATTTCATAAGTCTGGAGATGTTCTTCGTAGTAACTCCGGATTTCCGACGGACTGATATCCACCGTCGATACAAAATCCTCCGTCTCGAAGATGAGGTAGGTAAGGGAAATCTTTTCTTCGGTTTTATATTCGTTTTGATGTTCGGTAAAGTATGCTTCCAATTGCTGCGTTGAAGGTTTGATGTCCTGATAGCTGTCCGGGGGGAAAGCCACCGCTTTGATCTTGATCCGGGTATTTTGCCAGTTATACCACTGGGCGGCTTCCGCTTCGGAGACCTTGACGCTTTCGGTGACAAACCGTTTTAATTTATCCACCAGTAATTCCTGGCGATAGGAATTTTCAAACATTTCCGGCGTCATGCGGGAGTGCTGAAGACGGTAGTTATACAACTGGCTGTCAAACTTTTCGTCTTTTTGAAAAGCCTCGATTTGCCTGATGGAACGGGCCAGTTCCTGATCAGAAACCTGGATTCCCAGCTCTGAAGCTTTCTGCAGCAAAAGGACCTCCGAGATAAGCTGGTTCATTGCTACGGTTTTCAAATTCATTTGGTCCAGTATCTCGTCCGTCATATTACCCCCGAACCGCTGGCGGTAATTTTCCCGAAGACGGTAATAGCGGTCATGGAACTGTCGCACGCTGATGGTTTCCTCGTTGACCGTAGCTGCCGTGGTGCGGGGTTTTTCTCGAAAATTTCCCACCCCCATAAACATAAAGGCCAGTACAATAATCGCCAGGACAGCTTTGATTATCCAGGAAGACGCCCGTTGCCGCATAAATTGAAGCATATATCGTTACCTTATTTTTCTTCTCAAGTTATGGTTGTCGCTTTTTCTCTAATTAGTATGGAAAAAAAAAAACGTCAAGCATTTTGCGGATTTCGTTGACAAAATATCTTAACTTTTTTATTCTTCTTGTAGAATGAATTTTTTTAAGACAGATGAAATTCAGTAAATTTTTTTATTAACGGGTATATTGAATAAGACGGAGGGTTCAATATGGCGCCAAAAACCAAAGCCACTTCCATTGATGCGGCAATCAAATCCCTTCTCCGGGATTACGGTATTATCACCAGAAAGGATATGGAAAAGCTTCAGACCAAAGTCACCCGGCTGGAAAAAACCATAAAAGAATTATCTGTCAAGCAGACAACCACCAGTCCCCGCCCCCGGCCTTCAAGAGGTGCCGGTTCCCGCCGTCTGTCCGCTACCAATGTGGTGCTGGAAGCCATTAAACGCAGCAAAAAAGGGGTTAATTTTGCCAGTCTGCAACGCAAAACCGGTTTTGATGAAAAAAAGCTGCGGAACATCATTTTTCGGCTTCATAAGCTGGGGAAAATCAAACGCGTCAGCCGTGGTGTTTATACTGCCGTATAATTTTTGGTTGTTTTTTTGAACGCAGAAGATGGTTCTTACGGAACGCCGGCATCGAAAGTGGAAACGGGCATGAGCAACCAGCAGGCCGGGTTTTTCGTCGGTTCTGAAATATCCGGATACCGGATTCAAAATATTGTCGAGTTCCAGGAGATTCACTCCCTCGTCTATGAATTGCACCATCAAGGAACCGGCGCCACCCATCTTCATATTGCCAATAACGACCAGGAAAACGCTTTTGGTGTTATTTTTAAGACCGTTCCCGCCGACTCCACCGGGGTCGCTCATATACTGGAACATATCATTCTCTGCGGCTCTCAATCCTATCCGGTACGCGATCCCTTCTTTTCTATGATTAAACGCAGTCTGAGTTCCTTTATGAACGCAATGACAGCTTCTGATTGGACCATGTATCCTTTTGCTACCCCCAATCCCAAAGATTTTTATAATTTACTGGAGGTTTATCTGGATGCCGTTTTTTTTCCCCGGCTTTCTGTTTTGAGTTTTAAGCAGGAAGGCCATCGCCTGGAAATCGTTCCTGCTCCCCACGATGACACTGATCGGGAAGCAGGTGTCGCGCCGGCGGAATGGGAGCTGGAATACCAAGGGGTTGTCTATAACGAAATGAAGGGGGCCATGTCTTCTCCGGACCAGATTATGTCCCGCGGCTTATTACAGGCCCTTTTCCCCGATACAACCTACAGTTACAATTCAGGCGGTGAGCCGTCCGTCATTCCTTCCCTTACCCATGGACAGGTAACGGACTTTCACCGCCGGCATTATCATCCCAGCAACGCTTTTTTCTATACTTACGGCAATCTCCCGTTGAGCGATCATCTCGATTACATTTCTGCCAAAGTACTTTCCCGTTTCGAACCCATTACGCCGGGCACTGAAGTTCCCTCGCAACGGAGATGGTCACGTCCGAGACGGTTTTCCCGGGCCTATCCCATAACCCGGGCGGAATTTACCGATCGCAAATGCCAGGTTTGCCTGGCCTGGCTCACCGCCGATACCACCGACAGCTTTGAGGTATTCACCCTTATTGTATTAGAACAGGTGTTGCTGGGCAATCCGGCGTCTCCGCTACGAAAAGCACTTATCGATTCCGGACTCGGCAGTACACTGAGTGATGGGACAGGATATGATGCCGACCTGAAAGATACCATGTTTGCTTGTGGATTGAAAGATGTCAGCCGAGACGATACCGCCCGTATCGAGTCCCTGATCATGGACACACTTTCGGGAATCGTCGAACATGGTCTGGCGGCCGAGTTAATTGATGCGGCCATTCATCAGATTGAATTTCACCGCAAAGAAGTAACCAACATTCCTTATCCCTACGGTATCAAACTTCTTCTGACTTTATCCGGGAGCTGGATTCACGGTACCGACCCGGCGGAAATTATTCAGATCGGACCTTATATCGAGCGCTTGTATGCGGAAATGGACAAAGGGCCCTTTCTGGAAAAACAGATTCAAAAATATTTGTTGCAGAATCCGCACCGGGTTACCTTTACGCTGGAACCGGATACGGAAATGGCGGAACAGGAAGCCGCCCGAATCAAGCGAGAGTTGCGGGCCATCAAACAGTCTCTGACGACAGAAGAAATCGAAAAAATCCGGAAAGAGGGTCGGCAGTTGGAGCAAATGCAGGCGGCCGAAGAGGACCTGTCAGTGTTGCCAACTTTGGCGCTTTCCGATATTCCGCCGGAGATTCAGACGGCTGATGAAGTCCACCGCTCCGAAAACCTGCTCTGTTATCCTCAGCCTACTTCCGGAATTGTTTACTATTGCATGCTGGGCGGTATTGATCGGGTGTCCGCCGACCTGTTGCCACTGATTCCTTTTTTCTGTGTGGCCCTGCCCCGTATGGGCACGGAAAAGCATGATTATGTGGAGTTAACCCGGTTGCTGGAACGATATACGGGTGGTGTCGGCTTTTCGGCTCAGGCCCGTACCGCCTATACCGAAACGGCTGACTGTGTTTTTTCTGTAGCCTGTTTCGGGAAGGCGCTCTCTCGCCAACAGGATAAACTGTTTGCCTTGATTGAAGAAATTCTTCTGCAAGCTGATTTTTCCGATTTGATCCGTCTCAAACAACTTCTGGGCGAATATCGGGCTGCCCAGGAAAGTTCCATCGTGCAAAACGGCCATCGTCTGGCCATTTCTCTGGCCTCCCGGAATCTTTCTTTGACCTGTGCTCTTTCTGAAGTATGGAATGGCGTTCATCAGTTGCAGTTTATCAGGGAAATCACCAAGACCCCGGATGAAAGCCAGTTGAAAAAAATTTCCCGGCAACTGTCGGAAATCGCCGGGACGGTTTTTGTCCGCAGTAACCTGAAAACCGGTCTCATTGGTGAAAAGCGGAATCTGCCGCAGGCGGTGGAAACGGTTCGGGAACTGGCGAAGAACCTTCCGGCTCCCGCGGTTTCGGCCGATGATCGCTTCGCCTGCCCGCTTCTGAAAACCGGGACGGAGCGTCCCCGGGAGGGATGGTCTACGGCCTCGGCGGTCTCCTTTGTGGCTTCGGTGTTTGTTACGGTCCGCATGGGGCATAAGGACGCACCGGTTCTGGCCGTTATCAGCAAGTTGCTGCGGTCCTCTTTTCTCCACCGGGAGATTCGTGAAAAAGGCGGCGCCTACGGCGGGTTTTCCCTGTATGATATGGAAAGCGGGCGGTTTTGCATGGCTTCCTACCGGGATCCGCACATTGCCAACACCCTGAATGTCTATCAACGGGCTGTCGATTATATTCAGTCCGGAGACTATACAAGTGAGGAAATTACGGAGTCTGTTTTACAGGTTTGCTCGGATATTGACAAACCTCTGACGCCGGCGGAAAAAGGGCGACAGGCGTTTTATCAGAGCCAGATCGGGCTGACGGATGAAAAGCGCCGGGATTTTAAAAAAGGGGTACTGGCCGTCACCAGAGATTCTGTCCTGTCCGCCGCCAAACGTCATTTCCCGGATAATCCCCGAAAAATGGCCACCGCCGTAATCTCGGGCGAAGACCAGCTGAAGGCCGAGAATCTCGGCATTGATCCACCTTTAACGCTCCATTCGATTTAACCGCAGGAGAGAAGTTTTTCTTGTTGGAAGATATTCGCTGGCTGGGTCGAACCGGTTTTCAAAAAGGCGCCGCACGATTTTATCCAACAGGCGCGTTGTTAGAAGGTGATATTTTTCGGCGTGCGGGGGAAGGGGATTGCATCCCGGATGTTAGCAACCCCGGTGAGCAGCATCAGCAGCCGTTCAAATCCCAGCCCGAAGCCGCTGTGCGGCACGCTGCCGAAACGACGGGAATCAAGATACCACCAGTAATCCGCCGGGGAAAGCCCCTGTTCTTGAAGGCGTTCCGTCAGAATTTCCAGCCGTTCTTCCCGCTGACTGCCGCCGATAATTTCCCCCAGGCGGGGTACCAGAACATCCATGGCCGCCACTGTCCGGCCGTCCTCATTGACCCGCATATAAAATGGTTTTATGGCCCGGGGGAAATTTTTGATGATTACCGGTTTGTGAAAATACACCTCCGTCAAAAAACGCTCATGTTCGGACTGCAGGTCTTTACCCGCTTCCACCGGATATTGGAAAGGCTGCCCGGCGTTTTGTAAAATCGTCAACGCTTCGCTGTAATCAATACGCGCAAATGTTTCATTGAGAAGACTGTCCAGTCTTTCCGGCAGGGAGGTATCCACAAAGCGGGTAAACAGCTCCAGGTCTTCGGAACAGGTGGTGCGGATTTCCCGGATTACTTCCTTGAGCAGGGTTTCGGCCATATCCATATTGCCCGTAAGATCACAAAAGGCCATCTCCGGCTCCACCATCCAGAATTCCGCGGCATGGCGGGCAGTGTTGGAATTTTCTGCTCGAAAAGCAGGCCCGAAAGTATATACGTTTCCCAGAGAGAGGGCGGCCATTTCCGCCTCCAGTTGTCCGGACACCGTCAGTCGGGCCTCCTGACCGAAAAAATCACCGGAAAAGTCAACGGTACCGTTACTTTGCGGAATATCATCCAGATTCAAGGTAGTTACGGTAAACAAGGCGCCGGCGCCCTCACAGTCCGAACCGGTCAGAATGGGGGTATGAATATAAACAAACCCCCGTTTGCGGAAAAAGGTATGGATGGCATGGGCGAGTTCTGCACGAATTCGGAAAAGGGCGCCATATTTGTTGGTTCGCGGTCGCAAATGGGCAATGGTACGCAAAAACTCGTCACTGTGACGCTTTTTTTGCAGCGGATAATCCTCAGGAACACGATTGAGAATATCGACTGTTTCGGCCTGGATCTCCCATTGTTGACCTTTTCCGGGAGACGCCGCCAGCCTGCCGGAGACGGTCATAGCCGAACCGGTGAGAAGCTGGACAACGTCGGTGTAATTTTCTATCGAATTATCAACGATCACCTGGATGTTGGTCCGGCAGGAGCCGTCGTTTATTTCCAGAAAAGAAAATCCCTTGCCGTCCCGTCTGGTTTTCAGCCAGCCGTTTATCACCACCCTCTCTCCATGTGTCCCGGCGGCCAGAAGCTGTTTTATTCTTATCGAATTTTTCATGTTTTTCCCTGTTTTGATTTTTATCAATCCCGGATACGGGTGTCCAAAAGAAAATTGATTCTGCTGCAAAAATTTATTTTGGTTTGCGCTTTGCCTCCTTCGAGACCGGTTTCAAACTTTTTTGAATTTTTATAACACAAAACGCGCATAAAAATCTCTTTTGGGTTATCTTGGATAATGAATGAACCGGCGGCGGAAAGTAATCCCTTTTGACCGGCCATAAACATAGGGTAAGGCGCACCACCGGCGCAGCGGGTCACAAATGACAGCAGGAGGCATCGGTTGAAAAATTTTTTCGTAAGTGTTTTTGTAGACCTAATAATTGCGGTGTCTCTGGTTTCCTGCGCTGCAAACCGGGTTGTCACCACCCAAGCCTGCCAGCCGGCAATAAACATAAAAATGAATTATATTGAAATCCTGCAGAAAAAGGGGTCCGCTGCTGCTTTGATCTTAGATGCGGACAGCGTTGAAACATTGCAGTTGATTTTACAGTTGTTGATTCGAGAGTCCGAAACCGGACTGACAATCTGGGAGGAGCGGATAAACGGCCGTTTATCCCCAAACGAGGTGAACGGAAAGGAAGATTGGAAAAAACTCCATAAGATCAAAGAGGATATTGCCAACACCCAGTGTGCCTGTACCAAAGAACTTTTCAATGCAAAAGTGGAAGTTGACTTGTTGCTGCCCAAACTTCGTCAGCTCGACTGCCTCACAACGCAACTGGCTCACGGAATCAAACGCAAACGTCCTCTCTTTATGAAATAGATCTGTCGCCTCTATTGCTTTTTCGCCCTGTCATGCAGGAGACAAGATAAGGCAATTGATCGGCAGATGAAGCCTTGCTTTGTCGGCGGAGAATTTTCATTACATCAGAAATATTCTTGATTGAAAAAGGCATTTCTGGTTTTCTGGTTTCATGATGGACAAAGTTTTAAATAAGATTCCGGACGAAGTCCGTACGATACATCTGATTGCCGCCTGCGGAACCGGTATGGCAGCGCTGGCCTGCATTCTGTCGGAGCTGGGGTATCAGGTGACCGGTTCTGATCACAATGTGTATCCCCCCATGAGTCTGCTGCTGACGGATTATGGTATTCCGGTGTCTGAAGGGTTCTCCGGTGACCACCTGGCGTACCGACCGGATCTGGTTGTGGTGGGCAACGCCGTGACCAGAAACAATCCGGAAGTTGTCAAGACCCGCGAGTTGGGGCTGAACTACTGCTCCATGCCCCAGGCCATTAACCATTTTGTCGCCGACGGCAAGGAAATTTTGCTGATTACCGGTACGCACGGCAAGACCACCACTTCGTCTCTGCTGGCCTGGATGCTTCAGACCGCCGGCTATGACCCCTCCTTCATTATTGGCGGGGTATTAAACAATTTTAACAGTAGTTTCCGTTTGGGGGAAGGCCGCTATATCGTGCTGGAAGGCGATGAGTATGATACGGCTTTTTTTGATAAAAGATCCAAATTTTTTCATTATCCCCCGGCCGTGGCCATCCTGACCGGAATTGAATTTGATCACGCGGATATTTTTGCTGACTTAAAAGCAGTGACCGCCAGTTTTGAGGAATTCTTAAGCCGACTTTCTCCGGCCTGTCAGTTATTTGCCTGGGATACCAGCGAATCGGTTTCAGCCCTGATTCAAAACCGGATGAACAACCGGGGGTTCCAGGTGATCCGTTACGGCCAGAAAGGCGGTTCCGCCTGGCGCCTGGGACGGGTGACGATACAACCGCCGGAAACGGTGTTTGAAGTGATAAAACACGATACCATTTGGGGAACATTTACGACGCGGTTGACCGGCAGGCATAACCTGCTCAACACCCTGGGCGCTATCGGCGTAGCCGAACATCTGGGTCTTTTGCCGGAAAACATTCAGCACGCCCTGGACGGGTTTACGGGAGTCAAACGGCGGCAGGAAGTTTCGGGCGTCAGAAACGGGGTTACCGTTATGGATGATTTTGCCCATCACCCTACGGCCGTGGCGGAAACCATTACCGGTCTTAAACCTTTTTATACGGAGGGACGGCTGATCGCAGTTTTTGAACCCCGGACCAACACCAGTATGCGCAATATTTTCCAGAATGATTACGTCACCGCCTTTGACGGTGCCGACTTGATCTGTATCAGCCAGCCGCCGTTTTTGGAGAAAGTTCCGGAAGACATACGGTTTTCATCCCGGCAACTGGTCGATGACCTGAATCAGCGGAGCAAAAACGCGCGCTGTTTTTCCAAGGCCGACGCCATTGTCGAATTTCTTAAGAAAGAGGCCGTTCCCGGCGATCTGATTCTGGTCATGTCCAACGGCGGTTTTGATAACATTCACCAGAAACTTTTACAACAGTTGCAAAACGTTGCGGATGCGAAGCGGAAAGCGTAATTGCAGTGCGGAAAAACGGAAAAAGAACTTGACGGAAGTGCGCCTTCATCGGTATAGGTGGGGTGGCCGCAAAATTTTATTTTTTATAAGATATTATATTTTATATATATTTTTTACATTAAAGAATTCTGATGGCCGTCGGAAGGATATAAAGAAGGTGGGAGAAGAAACGTGGAGGCAATGCCGCACGCAAATGATAATAACCCCTTGCGAATTTGTCTGCTGAGTTACCGCAGCAATCCCCACTGCGGCGGTCAGGGGGTCTATGTCCGCAATTTGAGCTACAGCCTGTCCCGTCTGGGACATACCGTGGAAGTTGTCTCCGGTCCGCCGGACCCCCAGCTGTTGGACGGGATTAAGCTCACCCGGCTTCCCTGCCTGGATCTGTATAACCCGGAAAATCTTTTCCGCATGCCCTCCTTGCGGGAGCTCTCCCGGCCGATCAATTTTATGGAATGGTTCGGGGTCTCCACCATGGGTTTTCCCGAACCGTTTACTTTCGGCTTGCGGGCTTACCAGTTCTTGCGGAATAAATTTCACCACTATGATATTATCCATGATAACCAGAGCCTGTCCTATGGCCTCTGGGCGATCAAGCGCGTCATGCCGACGGTGGCCACCATTCATCACCCCATTACCCGTGACCGGGCCATTGATATCAAAAGTGTCAGCGCGCCGCTGACCAGGTTGCGGAGAATGCGCTGGTACTCCTTTTTGGGGATGCAGAAGCGGGTCGCCCGTACCCTCCCCCATATCATTACCGTTTCGGAGTGTGCCCGGGCGGATATCGGTCAGGATTTCCGCATTCCTGCAGACCGCTTTACGGTCATTCCCAACGGTATCAATACGGAACTGTTTTACCCGCTGTCCGGCGTCAAGCGCGAAACCGACCGGGTAATCGTCACCAACAGCGCAGATACTCCTTTGAAAGGATTGTATCACCTTCTGCGGGCGGTGGCGAAGATCGCGTCGCAGCGCTCCATCCATTTAACCGTCATTGGGACACCCAAAAAAAAGGGCGGCGTAGAACGTCTGGTAAAAAAACTGGGGATCGGAAATTTGATTACCTTTACCGGGCGCATCAGTCATGAAAATTTTGTCCGTGAGTATGCCCGGGCTACAGTGGCGGTGGTGCCATCGGTGTACGAAGGTTTCGGCCTGCCGGCCGGGGAAGCCATGGCCTGCGGTATTCCGGTTATCAGTACTTCCGGCGGTGCCCTGCCGGAAGTTGTCGGCGACGCCGGCCTGATCGTTCCCCCGGAAAATCCAGAGGCCCTGGCCGCGGCTATTATGCAGATATTCGATAACCCGGAACTGGCCCGGAGCCTGGGGCAAAAGGGCTATGACCGGGTCCGGCAGCAGTTTACCTGGGATGCAGCCGCCCGTCGCACCGTAACCATATATCGAAAGGCAATTCGTGATCACCGCAGATTTCAGCCGGCTGAGACCATCTCCCGGAACTAGGATCCTTGACATCGGCTGCGGCGAAGGCCGGCATACCAGCGCCGCTTATCGTTTTCGGGAGGTAACCGTTATCGGTGCAGACCTGAGCCTGCAGTCACTGCAGGCCGCCCGAGACCGTTTGGACTATCATGATCGGCTGGGCGAACACGGTGGCGGCGCCTGGGGCCTTTCCGCCACCAACATCGCCCACCTGCCGTTCCGGGACAGCAGCTTTGACCTGGTTATCTGCTCCGAAGTGTTGGAGCATATTCCCGACGACGGCAAGGCCATGAAGGAGATCATCCGGGTGGTTAAACCGGGTAAAGACCTGGTGGTCAGCGTTCCCCGCTATTATCCGGAACGAATCTGCTGGGCCCTGTCCGACGATTATTTTCAGGCCAATCAGGGACACGTCCGTATTTACAGGAAAAACCGGCTTATCCGCCGGCTGGAAAATCTGGGCGTTCGGCACTATGCCGCTCACCACGCACACAGTCTGCATTCCCCATACTGGTGGCTGAAATGTCTGGTCGGTCCCAACCGGGAGGATTCCCTGCCGGTGAACCTGTATCACCGTTTCCTGGCCTGGGATATCATGAAGCAGCCGAAACTGACCCGATGTACCAGTCGGCTGTTGAACCCGGTGCTGGGGAAAAGCCTGGTGCTCTATTTTAAAAAGTCGCCCAACGGTTCCCGCGTTTGATGGTCGTCGCCGACACTGCAAAACAAGGAGTATACCATGAAAACCGCCGAAGCTTATGAAGAAAGTCTCCGCAAGCTCAATCTCCAGGTATATATGTTCGGTAAAAAGCTGGATAATGTGGTGGATGATCCCATCCTCCGGCCCTCTATGAAGGCCGTGGCCAAAACCTATGAAATGGCCCAGCGGCCGGAGCATGAAGATATCATGACCGCCACTTCTCACCTGAGCGGCCAAACCATCAACCGCTTCACCCATATTCATCAAAGCACGGCGGACCTGGTCAAGAAAACCCGTATGGGGCGGGTAATGGGGGCTCATACCGGCTGTTGTTTTCAGCGCTGTGCCGGCCTGGACGCCTTGAATGCCTTGTCCATGGTTACCTATGAGATCGACCAGCAATACGGTTCCTCCTACTATGAACGCTTTCTTGCTTTTTTACGCCAGGTGCAGGACAACGACTGGACCTGTGACGCCGCCATGACCGATCCCAAGGGTGACCGGTCGCTGCCGCCGCACCAGCAGGCCGATCCGGATCTGTTTCTGCGGGTCACCGAAGTCAAATCCGACGGCATCGTTGTCCGGGGCGCCAAAGCCCACCAGACCGGCGCGGTCAATTCCCACCAGATCATTGTTATGCCCACCATCTCTTTGCGAAAAGCGGACAAGGACTACGCCGTTTCTTTCGCCTTGCCCAGCGACGCCGACGGTATTACCTATGTCATCGGCCGGCAGTCCTGTGATACCCGGAAAACCGAAGGCGGCTTCCTGGACCAGGGGAACCGGTTTTTCGGCGGCCATGAGGCCCTGGTTATTTTTGATGATGTGTTTGTCCCCAACGAACGGATCTTCATGCTGGGGGAATATGATTTCAGCGGACCGCTGGTGGTGGCTTTTGCCGCTTTTCATCGGCAAAGCTACGCCTGTAAAGTCGGTGTGGGAGATGTTCTGATCGGCGCGGCTCAGGCAGTGGCGGAATGCAACGGTACGCACCGGGCCGCCCATATCAGAGACAAGATTGTAGAGATGAACCATCTCAATGAAACCCTGTTCTCCGGTTCCCTGTCCTGTGCCGCCGCCGGGCATCAGGAACCCAGCGGTACTTACTATGTCAACCCTCTGCTGGCCAACGTGTTTAAACATAACGTTACCCGCTTTCCCTACGAGATCGCCCGGCTGGCCCAGGATATCGCCGGTGGACTGCTGGTTACGCTGCCCTCGGAAAAAGATTTTCAGTCTCCGGAAATCGGCGCCTGGCTGGACAAATACTACCGGGCGGTGGCGGATATTCCCACCATGCATCGGGTCCGTCTGTTGCGTTTGATTGAAAACATTACCCTGGGCACGGCAGCGGTGGGCTATCTGACCGAATCCATGCACGGAGCAGGATCGCCCCAGGCCCAGCGCATCATGATCACCCGGCTGGTAAATATGGAAGAAAAAAAGCACCGGGCCAGGGTGTTGTGCGGCATTGACCATGGGGACTGAAACGGAGCGGCCCCGACAACGGGTCCGATTAAAATTTTGCGGGGGGTGCAATCCCGACTATGACCGGCTGGAAGTGGCCGAAGAAATAAAAAAAATGGTGGTGGCGGCCGATGATATGGCGCTGTGCACCGACAATGATCCCGATGTGGTCATCGCTATCTGCGGTTGCCCCACCGCCTGCGCGGATGTGGAAAGGTTTACCGGGGCGCGGATTGTTACCGTGACCCGGCCGCAGGAGATTGAGAAAATCAGGATTGGGGTGTTTAGGGGGTAGGTGTATAGAAACACACAAACATGACTGCTTTTGCTGAAACACCTGCAAGATAAACAATTACAGCCGAAGAAATACCATGAGCTACCAGTTAACCCGAACCGTCGACTATTTCCAGACCGATTCCGAAGGCCGCATCAAGCTGGATTCCTTTGTGCGAATTCTGCAAAACGCGGCCATATCTCATGTCCATGAGGCCGACCGGGATTCCCGGGTGCTGATTGCCGCCGGCTACGCCTGGATGATCAATAAAATTTCCATCGATATTTACCGTCACCCCCTTTATAACGAGGTTCTGACGGTTACTACCTGGCATAGAGGCATGAAGGGGTTCAAGTCCTATCGCGAGTATGAAATTTTCTGCGGTGCGGAAAAAGTAGCGGCTGCCACCAGTTCCTGGCTCTATCTGGACCTGGGGCGGCGTAAAATCATCCGGGTGCCCAAGGAAACGGACGCAGTCTACGGCGTGGAACCCCGCTTGGCCGTGAACCGGAACATCGAAGACTGGCGCCCGGATAAAAAACTGGTCCCGGAATTTATCCTGGATATTACCACCCGCCGCTCGGATTATGATATGCTGGGGCATGTTAACAACGCCGCCTATTTTGACTATCTGGACACCCTCCTGAAAACGTTTTCCCGGACCCCGCCGCTCGTAAAGCGGATATCCATTCAATACAACAAAGAGATCGGCGGTAGCATCCAGAGAATTTCCGCCGGCCTCACCGCCCGCAATTCCGCCGACTACTCCTTTTCCATGTATGATGACGGCACGCTTTACGCCTGCGGCGACATCGTCGTGGAACCGACCGCCTCTCTGAAGGCCTTGGAGTGAATGCCAGCCGGATTTTCAAGCAAAATGAACAGTTTTTTTCGGCGGATTTTTGATTGATTATTGCGGCCAAATCGGGAAAGTTTTTTTGGCTTGACGAAGCCGGTTGATTATATTAATCAGTATTAAAGAAGCAGCAAGGTGCTGAAATCTGTTGGTGCAAAATGGATTTCAGGTAAAAGGAAAGATGGTGAAAGACCATCGCATACCAGCCGTTGCCGTGATCGGGGACAAGAGCCGCACAAGGCCACTTTCGGGACGCCCGTCTTGAAGGGAAGGCGCGGACTCGCGGATGATCCGTAAGCCGGAAAGCCTGCCTTGGTGATATAAACCGGATTTTCTGCTGGACAAATCCTGCGGACAAGTATGCAGGAGTTGTGTATGATGACAGCAGAAACCGACCGGCACTTCGGCGCTCTGATTACCCGCCTGATCCGTCGTCAGGATCTTACCCGGGCGGAATCAACCCGGGCCTTTACCATCCTTTTGACCAACCGGACCACTATCATGCAGCAGGGCGCCTTTCTGGGCGCGCTGGCCACCAAGGGCGAAACCGTGGAGGAAGTGGCCGGCGCCTGGGAAGCCATCTATCATCTGGATACGGTCAAGGTCCATCTGAATCCGGCCCTGTCGGTAGCGGACAACAGCGGTACCGGCATGGACACCTTTAAGACCTTTAATATCAGTACCGCCGCTTCCATTGTGGCTGCTTCGCAGGGGGTCCCCATGGCGCGCCACGGCGCCCGGGCCATTACCTCCGCCTGCGGTACGGTGGATATGGCCGAAAGTCTGGGGGTGGATGTGGATTGCCCGCCCGGCCTGGTGGTCCGGAGCATTGAAACCATGGGCCTCGGCCTTTTCAACGGTATGAGTGCCGCCGTCCATCCCCGGGCCCTGGGGCGCATTCTGTCGCAGGTCTATTTCGGTTCTACCTTGAATATTGCCGCTTCCCTGGCCAACCCCGCTCTCCCGGCCATCGGTCTGCGGGGGGTGTACAGCCGGGAGATGGTCCTGCCGGTGGCCCGGATAATGAAATCCGTAGGGTACCGAAAAGCTCTGGTGGTTCACGGCCGGGTGAACGATACTGATCTTGGTCTGGATGAGGCCTCGGTCTGTGGTCCCACCGTTTACGCCCGGCTGCTTGAAAACGGAGAAATTGTCACCGGCACCCTTTCTCCGGAAGACTACGGACTGGGCGGAACAGATGCCGGGACGCTGGCACCGTCCGGGGAAGCCGAAACCGAAACCCGTCGGTTTGCGGCTTTGATCGGTAACCGGGAGAACGGCCTCCGTAAAGAGGCGGTAATGCTGAATGCGGCCCTGATGCTGCATATTGCCGGGGTGGCGACCAGCGTCGAAGAGGGGCTGGAACTGGCGGCGCGCTCTCTGGAAAGCGGGGCCGCGGCCAATACGCTGGCCGACTGGGTGGCCACCCAGAACCGGGACCCGGAGAAGGGGATGCGAACTCTGGAACGCTGGATGAATTGAAAATTGAAGGGACTTTCGGTGGGATGAAGACGGCGTTACTGATCATAAAATGCCGGGGCGGCTATCTGCGGGAAAAAGACGGAGATTATCAGGTTTGCCCGCTGGACAAGGCCAGTGTCTATCCGCTGAGAGCGCTGGCTGCCGCCCGAGACCATCTGCGCCGAAGCACCGCCCTGGGCATGGGCCCGGCCTGCTTGAAAAAGCTGGTTATAACCGAAGAGAATTTTCATGAGGATGATTCTGACCGGGCCGAAACGCCTGGTAGTTGAAAATACGGGCATCGCGGCCGAAGCAAGGCCGGTTCCGGCAACGGGGTATGTCCGCCGGCGGGTATTGTGCTGCGCCATCTGCCGCACCGATGCCAAAATGTGGGCCCAGGGCCATCCGGACCTGGTTTTGCCCCGGGTTCCGGGACATGAAATGGTGGTGGCCGATGACCGGGAGCGCCGTTTTGCCGTCTGGCCGGGGCACAGCTGCGGGAACTGCCGGCATTGCCGGAACGGCCGGGAAAACCGGTGCGACCGGATGAAAATCACCGGTTTTGACTGGGACGGCGGTTTTGCCGGGCAGGTGGTGGTACCGGAAAAGAGCCTGGTGCCGGTACCGGACACCCTGCCGACGCCGCTGGCCTGCCTGGCCGAACCGGTCGGCTGCGTCCTGCACGCCCTGGAAACCCTTTCCCTGAAAACCGGTCAGCGGGCGCTGATTTACGGCGGCGGTGTCATGGGCCTGATGGCTTCCCTGGCGGTCAAGGAGGCGGGCAGTCAGCCGCTGATCATCGAAAAAAGTGCGGCCAAAATCCAAAAAGGGGCCGCGTTTTTCCGCAAGACCGGTCTTTCCGCCTTTGCCGAAACCGGAGAGACGGAGTTTGATCTGCTGCTCAATGCCTGTCCGGACAGCAGGGCCTTGGAACAGGGGTTGACCCGGATGGCCCGGGGCGGGCAGGTGGCCTTTTTCAGCGGGCTGCGGCCCGAACAAAAAATGGCTGCCCGTCTGTTCAATCTGATTCATTATCGGGAGCTTACCTTGACCGGTAGCTATGGTTTGACCCGGAAAAACCTGGAAGCGGCCCTGCTCTTTCTTGCGCGTCACCGGCGCGCCCTGGAGATTCTGATCGAAGCCGTGGTGCCCCCGGAAACCGCGCCGAAGTTGATGGCCGCGGTGTTGTCCGGCGAAAGGTATAAATATATATTGGATTTTACGGGAAATTTTTTATCGACTGCGGTTTCGGAGGAACCATGAACACGACTTTTTCATCATCAGCAAACCCGCCTGCCCCGTTTGCGCCGGCGCCGGACAGCCTGAGCCGGACGGTTCTGGATGGCATTCTGCCGGTTAAAACGGATCTGCTGGCGGCCGCCATGGAAAAAATGGACGGCAAAACCAAACCCCTGGGGGCGCTGGGCCGGCTGGAACCGCTGGCCGTACAGATGTGCCTGGTTCAGAATCGCCTTGATCCCGTAATTTCCCGAAAACGGCTGCTGGTGTTCGCTGCGGATCACGGCATCACCGCCGAGGGGGTTTCCGCTTATCCCGCGGATGTCACCGCGCAGATGGTGGATAATTTTTTACGCGGCGGGGCGGCCATCAACGTTCTCTGCCGTCACCACGGCATTGACATGAAGGTGGTGGATATGGGGGTGATCCGGGATATACCCGCTCATCCCGATTTGATTGACAGAAAAGTTGCGCCCGGCACAAAAAATTTTTCCCGGCAGCCGGCCATGCACCCGGAAGAGATGCTGCGGGCCGTTGAAAGCGGCATGGCGGTCTTTCTGGAAACGCAGCAAAAAACGTCCGTGGACATCATCGGCCTGGGGGAAATGGGAATTGGCAACAGCACTTCGGCGGCGGCCATTATTGCCGCCATGACGGGTATTACCCCGGCCCGGGCCTGTGGCCGCGGTACCGGGGTAGACGACCGGGGCCTGCAAAAAAAAATCGCGGTGGTGGAAAAAGCACTGTCGCTTCATCGGCCCGATCCGGAAAACGCCGGCGAGATCCTGTGTAAGCTGGGCGGGTTTGAAATCGCCGGCATCGTCGGGGCCATCCTGGCGGCGGCTTCCCGGAAAATCGCGGTGGTCCTGGACGGGGTGATTTCCACAGCCGCCGGTCTGGTTGCCTGGGGGCTTCAGCCGGATGTTTCCGGCTATCTCATTGCCGGTCATAAATCGGTGGAACCGGCGCAGGCGGCGGCGCTGGACCGGATGGGCCTGGAGCCGTTGCTTGATCTGGATATGCGCCTGGGAGAGGGAACCGGCGCGGCCCTGGCTATGGACATTGTGGACGCGGCCTGCCGGATCATGACCCAGATGGCCTCTTTTGAGGACGCCCGGGTTTCCGGGCCGGCCGGGACCTCCGAACCCTGATGTTTTCAGGACAGCGGCATCTTTTTTGTCGTCGGCAACAGACATGCTTTTTTGCAGCGATCCGGAGCCTGTTCCTTTGCTTCTTCTTTTTATTTTTTTTCTGTCGTGGCATGATAAGAAGAAATGAAGGGAACCTGTTGTTATGGCATTTATTGAAAACCTGCAGCACAAAATCGCGGTGGACCGGCTGACACACCGCGTTATCGAATCCCTGGCGCCGCTGGAAAGCGGGCGCCGGCCGGATTTTGACGCCATGCGGCGCCTGTTGGCGCTGGCCGGTTATCAGTTGCGGCCGCTGCGGGACCTGGAGCTTTACTGCCCCGATTTTTCCCTCCAGCCCAACCGGATTCTGGTGCTGGACCGGGAGCTGCCCCTGTATTATACCACGATTGCAGATGTCCTGATTCGCAAAAGCCCCACTATCAAGGAGATGGTCAGTATCCGCAACGCCATTAAGATATTAAACGATAAGGATGTCATCCAGGCCAAAGGGGCGGCCGCGGTTCACTTGATCCGGCAAGAGTCCCTGGCCGGTTTGGTATGGACGTACAGCCGGGAGGACATTGAAGCAATCTGCGAAATCGGCCGCGTCGGTCTTACACAGGCGGATGCCGAAGCGGTGGTTCGGTCCCTGGAGATGCTGGCCGAGCTGCTGGATCTGCACCCGCCGCCCGTCGTTATGGCGCCCCCGGAGCTGTTCGTTCTTCGCCAGTCCCCGCCGGAAAGACCCGGCGGCGCCTTACCGGAAACCATTATTTACAGCCGGTCGGAAAACCGTTTGCTGTTGTTTGCCGGAGAACAGAATCAAACAGCGCCGGTTGTCTCCTACCAGGAGATGGTTGAAAAATTGGATGACGCCGCCCTGCAGGAGAAAGCGGTGCTGGATGTCCTTGGCGAGCGGATTCTCCAGACTCGGCCGGAAGTTCGCTGGGAACCGGATTTTTCGGTGGCCTGACACCGGCTGGCTTATAGATGATAGAAAAAAAGTGTTTTCTTTGCATATGGGCACAAAACCGGCTATGATAACAGGAATAGAAATGAGCAACTGGATGGATTGTTTAAAAACCGCGTGATTCTTCGGATTGGGGGGAGAACCAATGCCTAACGCTTATTGTACCTACCATCCCACCCGTAAAGCGCACTGGGTCTGCCCGAAGTGCCGGGCCGGACTCTGTCCATCCTGCGCCGTGGCCAGAGAAAAAGGAGGGCTTGGCCTCAGCAGGGGTAAAATTTATTTGTGCCCGGAGTGCAATGTCCAGGCGGAATGGGTGGGCGCCGCCAACCTGATCGAACCTTTCTGGTCCCGGCTTCCTTCCTTTTTTGCCTATCCGTTTCAAGCCACTCCTTTGGTGTTTAACCTGGTACTTTCCTTCCTGGCATTGATCTTGGGGGTTGTGCCCTTTGCCAATTTGATCTTAGGGGTGATTCTGATTAAATACGCTTTTATGATCCTGACGAAAACCGCCTATGGCGATTTGCGACCGCCAGCCGCGGAGGCGATTACGGATCTGAATGATATCTGGCCGGTGATTCAGCAATGGATCCTGTTTCTTTTGCTCTGGGTACTGGGGGGATTTATATTGGGCGTGGGCGGTATCTGGGGAGCGGTGGCCTATGCAGTGCTGGTAATTTTTTTGCTGCCGGCCATGATCATTCTGCTGGTCACCTCCGAAAGCCTTTTACACGCTCTGAACCCGGTGGTTTCCATCGGCATGGTCAGTCGGATCGGCAGGGGCTATTTTTTGATGTGGTTGTTTCTGGTGCTGCTGATGCTGGCTCCGGGAACACTGATCGCTCTTCTGGGAAAGTTTCTACCGGCACAGGTTCTATCCTTACTGGTCAATTTTATAAAAAATTACTATACCTTTGTCTCCTATTTTTTGATGGGGTATGTCATCCTGCAGTATCACGAACAGTTGAATTATCAGATCGATTTCGAAGATTTTTACGATCCTGCCGCCACCCCGGAGATCGGAGAAGAGGCCGGAGAAGATCCCCAGGCGGAGATCGTCCGACAGGTGGAAGTTTTCAGCAAGGAAGGAAAAATCGAAGAAGCCATCACCTACATTAAAGAGCAGACCGCAGCCACGGGCATTGTCAGTCTGATCCTGCTGGAGCGCTTTTACAAACTGCTCAAGCTTAAAAAAGATGCACCGGCCATGATTGAAAACGGGGAAAAACTGATTTCTCAACTGATCCGGGAAAATGAGTCGGACAAAGCTTGCCGGGTCTATATCGAATGCGCCTCCCAGAAACAGCCCTTTCAATTATCGGCCTTGGACCTGCTGAAGATCGGCGGCTGGCTACAGACGGCCGGAAAAACCAAGGCAGCGGTTAACGCCTTCAACCGCATGATCAAGCACCACCCTGAAGACGCTTTGATTCCCAAAGCCTATTTTCAGTTGGCCCAGCTTTATCATGAAGAAATGGGCGACACCGACAAAGCAAAAAAGGTGATCCGGTCCCTGATCGATAAATACCCGGATCATGATATGACCGCTTTTGCCCAACGCTATTTAGCCGGATTGCCCGCCTGATTTTTCCCGCGGATCATCGCCGCTTCAGAAGAATCCGCATACCGGGAGAGAATAAGCCGGCGGTAGGTGGTATATTTTCCCGTCTGCCCCTGTTTCCGGAATGTCCGGGCGAGTTTTAGCAGCATCGCCGGCATTTCCGGCATTTCTTTTTTATGTTTCAATAAAACCATGGCAATTTTTTCGGCCTCTTCGGGATGGCCTTCGGCCATGAATACAGTCATCAGCCGGACATAGGTCCGGGCGGACAGGCGGGATTTTTCCACCCGCTGGATGTAATCGGCGTATATCTCCCGGGCCAGCCCGTAATTTTCCGCTCGGCTGCCGGCCCGTTTCAGAAGTTGTATGGCACTGGCGTGAAACCGTTTTTTTTCCGGATGCATGCGCGTAATTTTATACTGGGCCTTCATGATTTCCAGGCTGTCCGGATATTCCTGCCGGGCCTTGTCCAGTATCCGCAACGCTTCGGAGATATTCAGCTGCGCCGCGGCCTCCAGCGCTTCTTCAACATAGGCGGCGCTGTGGTCTTCCGGAGAGGCCACAATGGCTTCCGTTTTCTCAATGTGCAGCACCTTTGTGCTGAGCAGACCGATGACAGCCCCC
>CAZWCS010000017.1:10258-16421 GCA_964632805.1 uncultured Desulfobacterales bacterium | reverse complement strand
GAAATCCGCCCACATGGGCCAGATAAGCGACATTGCTCGTTTCCGCCCAGAAAAACTGGTAGACCAGTTCCTTGCCGACCCAGACGGGAAGCAGAATCAGCGCCGGCACGGTAATGTAATTAAAGTAAAATCCCAGAGAATAGAAGATGTTAATGCGGTTTTTCCCGTATAAGGTTGTTAGAATCCCCATCACACCGGAAATCGCTCCGGAAGCACCGACCAGGGGAATGGCGCTGTTGAGATGAAATGCCCAAAAAAGACTGACGGCAGTAAGGCCGGTAAAAATATAAGCGGGTAAAAAGTAGTAGCGCTTGATGCCCAGTTCCACCAGGCATCCGGCCAACCAGAGAAAAATCATGTTGCCGATCAAATGCCCCCATCCGCCGTGCAGAAACATATGGCTCAGCAGCGTGGGCGGGTTGGAAAAAGCGGGTTTGAATCCGTACCGGTAAAATGTTACCCGGGATAATTTTTTTTCAAAGGAAGCCCGCAGTTGCTGCCAGTGGCTGTAGCCCGAATGCTGGGAGGTGATAATCTCTCCGGCGCGAAGTTTTTCCAGAAAAGCGCCGTCTGCTAATATTTCCCCGGAAATGGAGACCAAAAATTTTTTCGTTGGCTGGGAAGGATAAAAGTGATGGTCGCCCGGCACCGACTGTTCGTTCAGGTAGTGCACATAGGCCGGACCTTCGATGGCGACCAGTCCGGAACCGATATAAAATTCGATCGCTTCAGAAAACCGGCGATCGTCGTTAATTTGAAAAAAGATAAATACGAGACAGTTGGTAGCGATCAACAGCAGGGTCAGCGCAGGAGGATTTTTCCAGTCGATTTTTCCGGGAAGGGGGATGATCAGCATTTATGATTTTTCCCTATTCGCCCCTTATTTCTTCAGACAGGCGGGACCGGTGGCGGCGCTCCCGGCTGCAAGCGTTGCAGCACCCCCAGCGTTTTGATCCGGGAGTGAACGGAGAAAAGGCCGGAGGCCAGAGCCAGCTGGAAAAGGGTGTGGGGGGCCTGACCACCGGTGGCCGGATCTTCGAAGATATCGTGAATCAGGAGAAAACCACCGGGGCGGATATGCCCCGCCCAGCAGATATAATCCGTGTAAGCCGCTTCCAGGGAGTGTCCGCCGTCGATGAACACCAGTCCCAGCGGTGTGCCCCAGGAGCGGGCGGCGGTGGCCGAAGAGCAGATCAGCGGCACTATCGTATCCGTCAGTCCGGCCGCTTTGATGGTTGCCAGAAAAAAGGGCGCGGAATTGACTTTTCCCGCCCTGGGGTCAAACAGTTCCGGGTCGAAGTATTCTTCACCGGGCTGCTGTTCCTCAGAGCCCCCATGGTGGTCAATGGAAAACAGGGTGCCGCCGTTTTCCCGGCAGGCACTGCCCAGGCAGACGGCCGATTTGCCGCAATAGCTGCCCACCTCCAGGCAGGGGCCCAGACGGCTGCCTATCAAGGCCATGTCATAAAGATGGCGGGCCTCCGCGGGATCGAGAAAGCCCTTGACGGCCTTGATCTGTTCCGGGTTAAAAGGCATAGACCTATTTATTCTGATCATCGTAATCGGGAATCAATACTTCCCGGGGCTTGACACCATCGGAAGCGCCCACTACGCCTTCCTGTTCCATGACTTCAATGATCCGGGCGGCCCGGTTGTATCCGATGCGAAGATGCCGTTGGATCATGGAAATAGAAGCCTGCCGCGATTTGGCCACCAAGGCTACAGCTTCGTCGTAGCGTTCGTCATATTCTGTTTCTCCGTCCGCTTCCTGGGATTTGGGCGGCGCCTCGGTGACCCGTTCGTCAAAGTCAGGTTTTTTCTGTTTTTTCAGAAAATCGATAATTCGGCCCACCTCCTCTTCGGAGATATAGGCTCCATGGATCCGCTGGAGCTTGGCCGCCCCGGGCGGGAGAAAAAGCATATCACCGTTGCCCAGCAGACTTTCGGCGCCGTTACAGTCCAGAATGGTCCGGGAATCGGTCTTGGAAGAGACCTGGAAGGATATGCGGGTGGGGAAATTGGCTTTGATTACACCCGTCAACACGTTTACCGAAGGACGCTGAGTGGCCAGGATCAAATGAATCCCGGCGGCCCGGGCCATTTGGGCAATCCGGGCCAGAGCAGTTTCCACATCCCGGGAAGCCACGGCCATAAGATCGGCAAACTCGTCAATAATAATGACAATATACGGAAGCTTTTGCAGACTCTCCTCTTCTTCGGCGGAAGCATTTTCCTCTTTTCGTTGCTTGTCAATTTTTTTGTTATACTGGTTGATATTGCGGACCCGTTTTTCCGACAGTTTCCGGTATCGTTCCTCCATCTCCCGTACCGTCCAGGCCAGGGCGTTGGTGGCTTTTTTCATATCGGTCACCACCGGCGAGATCAGGTGGGGAATGCCGTCATACAGGGAAAGCTCGATTCGTTTGGGATCGATCATTAAAAGTTTGACCTCATCCGGGGTGGCCTTGTATAACAGACTGCAAATCATGGTGTTCAAGGCCACACTTTTTCCCGAGCCGGTGGATCCGGCTACCAGCAGGTGCGGCATTTTGTCCATTTCTACCGCCACCGCTTCCCCGATGATGTCTTTTCCCAGACACAAAGAAAGCTTGGATTTTAGATTGGCAAAAGCAGGTGAGATAATGATTTCCTTGATATGGACCAGTTCCCGTTCCATGTTGGGAATTTCAATGCCGATGGCCGCTTTTCCCGGAATCGGGGCTACAATCCGGATACTGATAGCCCGCAGTGCCAGCGCCAAGTCGTCTGTTAAAGAGACAATACGGTTGATTTTTACGCCCGGGGCCGGTTCATATTCAAAGGTGGTCACCACCGGTCCCGGAGAAACCGCGGTCACCTGCCCACTGATACCGAAATCTTCCAGCTTTTTTTCCAGCAGCCGGGACTGCATCTGCAGACTTTCATCATCCACGGAATCGGACCGCTTTGCCGGATCATGTAAGAATTTTATCGACGGCAGAGTAAAGGCCCCCCTTTTGCCGGCCATGAAGGAAAATTCTTCCTGCTGGGGGCGGGGGGTTGGTCTGGTGGGTTGCGGTTTGGGTGTCTTAATGGCCACCGGTGAGGGAGAAGGCGCTTTTTCCGCTTTTTGGGTTTGCCGGGCGCGTTTCTTTGCCTTTCGTTTTCGTTCTTTGCGAATAATGTAGGCAGTCTGCAAGCGTTCCGCCAGACCGGCACCGAGGCCCCAAGAGGTTTTGACGAACCGGACCGGGGAAAAGCTGGTGGCCACAATCAGGCCGGTAAGAAACAGCAGAAACAGCACCAGGGCGCCGCCGGGCCGGCCGGTTATATGGGTTAAAAGAAGCATGAGAGACATCCCGGTCACCCCACCCGCCGGATAAGTCCGACCGAATAACTGATAACTGTCCTGGAAAAAAGAAAAAAGGCCACCGGTTGCCATCATCAGTAACAGCCCGCCGAAGATAATGGGCAGCAGAATTTTCACCGGATAATCACCCAGCAGACGAATGCCGGCCAGAAGCAGTAGAAGGGGTATCCATAAGGCACCCAGCCCGAATACAAAGAGCAAAAGGCCGGCGGTATATGCCCCCAGCGGACCGAAATAATTATGCACGGCGCGTGCTCCGCCGGCATGATTCAAAGAAGGGTCGGCGGCATTATAGGTTAAAAGGCTGATCAGGGTCAATACAACCAAGAAGAAGAGAAGTATGCCCCCCAGTTCTTTGCGCATGATTTGCATTCCCCGCTGGACCTGTCGGTCCCTGCCTCAACTTACGTTTCGATAATTACCGGAATTATAACCGGCCGGCGCTTGATGGTAAACTTAAAATACTGACGCAAAGCGGTTTTTATTTGCGCTTTAATTACGGCCACACGGTTGGGGACAATGACATCGACTTCGTCCACAATTTCCAGAATCACACATTTGGCGTCTTCCAGAAGATGACCGGTGACGTTAAAAAAAACAAAGCCGCGGGAGGTGAGCTCCGGCCCGTAAATAATCACGCCGGTTTCTTCGTCAAAAACCATTTCCACAATGACCAGGCCATGCTCGGAAAGTTCCCGGCGTTCCCGCAAAACGCTTCGACCTACGTCTCCCACGCCCTTTCCGTCCACCAGTACCCGGCCGGTCTCAATTCGTCCCCCGAGACGGCCGCCGGTTGTGTCAAACTCGACAATCCGGCCGTTATCCGGCAACAGGGCTTTTTCTCTGGGAATGCCCATTTCTTCGGCCAATCGGATATGATGGACCAAGTGCCGCCGCTCCCCGTGCACCGGGATAAAATATTCGGGTTTGACAATTTCGATCATCTGTTTGAGCTCGTCCCGAAAAGCATGACCGGAGACATGAATTTCCGATATTTTTTCATAGACAACTTCCGCTCCGTCGTCATAAAAATTGTTGATAATATTGGTAATGGCTCTTTCGTTCCCCGGGATGAACTTGGAAGAAAGGATAACCGTATCCCCGACCTTGGTTTTGAGCATTTTATTACTGCCGTTGGCCATCCGGGCCAGGGAAGACATGGGTTCCCCCTGACTCCCGGTCGTGATGATGATAATTTCATCTTCGGGAAAGGAATCGATTTCCCTGAGGTCGATTTCAATTTCCGGTTGAATATTCAAGTATCCCAGCATTTTAGCTTTAAAGATGCTGGTTTCGATGCTTCGCCCGTCAAAGGCGATTTTGCGGCCGCACTCCGTTGCGATGTCAATAATTTGCTGAATTCGGACGATGTTGGAGGCAAACAGAGCAACGATGGCTCTGCCCGGACTTTGGGAAATAATTTTTTCCAGTGTTTTGCCGACCACATGGTCGGAAACGGTGCGGCCTTCCTTTTCTACATTGGTGGAATCGGATAACAGGGCCAGAACGCCGGCCCGGCCATAGGCGGCGAATTTATTCACATCCGTATTCATCCAGGGGAAAGCGCTCTCGCTGATTTTGAAATCGCCGGTATGAATAATGGTTCCCACCGGCGTTTTTATGGCCAGGCCCACCCCGTCCACCACACTGTGATTGACCCGGATAAAATCGAGTTCGAAAGGCCCGATTCGCAGTTGTTCATCCAGACTGAGTTCATGGAGGCGGGCATTGGCCAAAAGCCCCCATTCCTCTAATTTGTGTTTGACCATTTCAATGGTAAAAGGGGTGCCAAAGACCGGAATATTGCTTTTTTTTAATAAATACGGCAGGGCCCCGATATGGTCTTCATGGGCGTGGGTCAGGACGATGGCGGCGAAATCGTGCTCCCGTTCCTTTTCCCGGATATAATCCATTTCCGGAATCACGATATCCACGCCAAGCATATAATCTTCCGGAAACATCAGACCGGCATCAATGGCAAAAGTCGTGTGGTCATATTCAATCACCATCATGTTGAGCCCGATTTCTCTTGTTCCGCCAAGAGGTATGAGTTTAAGCATAAAAGGATCCCTCGCATAAAAGCAATATCCCTTGCGGAGGGCGATTAACAATACAATCAGGTTACGATGTTCAGCTTTTCAAAAATCGCATCTGTCTGATTTATCAACCACTCCCGTTGATAGGGCGTGGCATAACCGATACAGTTGCAGCGGATGGCGTTTTTGGTGCGGACCAGCAGTTCACAGGAAAGACTCGTTTCCCCCAGTTCCATGGCAAACCAGAACGGTTGACAGTTTTTATGGGTTTTTTGGATATCCGATAAGCACGTTTCCGGAAGGGGAATCCAGTAGATCGATTGCATTTCCGCCGGGCCAAAGGTGTTTTCCAGATACCCCCGAAGCGTTTGAATGTCGGCAGGGCGTATTTCGTCTATAACATACTGTTTCATGGATTGTTTGCTTACCATAATTTGTGATATAATACAATATTTCGAAGAAAATTGATACCCAAATTGGTTGTTTCAATTTTTTGCAAGGTAAGGTATATAACCCTGCATCATGACCTGTATAGGATTCGAAAGCTGCCTGCTCTGCCTGGAAGCTGAAGGCGAAGGCCGTTTAAGATTGGATTCTACCGGGCTTATCAGGTTTGTAAACAAGAAACCCGTATTGTAAGAGGCGTTATGCGTTTTTCCGATACCCCGTCTTCTTCGACTTTGGATAAGGAGACGCTTCAGCAGTTGCGCCGGGAAATTAACGCGGTGGACGAACAACTGCTGCGCGGCGAAGTGCGCCCTGTGTTGCTCAAGCAGGC
>CAZWCS010000017.1:0-10248 GCA_964632805.1 uncultured Desulfobacterales bacterium | reverse complement strand
TTATTGAACCAGAGAGCCGAACTTTGTCTGCAGGTGGGACGCGTGAAATCTCTGTCTGAGGAGGCGGTCTTCAAGCCTTTCCGGGAAAAAGAAGTCCTGGATCAGTTGGTTCAGAATAATCCGGGGGTTTTGCCGGAAGATCATTTGCGCGCTATCTATCGGGAAATTCTTTCCTCTTCCCGCAGACTGCAGCAATCCCAGAAAACGGTTTATTTGGGGCCGGAAGGAACCTTTTCCTATTACGCGGGGATTGAACTTCTGGGAAGCAGTACCGCCTTTGAACCACTTGCCAGTTTGGAAGGGGTGTTTGCAGCTGTATCCGCAGGCGAGGCGGCGTTGGGTATCGTGCCGCTGGAAAATGCGCTGCAGGGCAGCGTCGGCCGGAACCTGGAGTTGTTTCTGGCCTATGAGGTGTATATTCAAGCGGAAATTTATCTGAATATCAGTCATCATCTGATTGGCGCCGGCGACGAGTTAAGCTGTTTGAACACGATTTATTCTCATCCCCGGGCCATCGAGCAGTGCACGCAATGGCTGGACCGGAATTTTCCGGGAGCAACCATTGTCCCGGTCGAAAGCACCGCGAAGGCGGCGGAAAAAGCCCTTCAAGAAAAAACTGCCGGTGCCATCGCCCATCGCAAGTTGGCTGAAAAAATGTCTTTGAATATTCTGGCTGCGGAAATTGAAGATATGCCGGACAACTGGACCCGGTTTATTGTTATCGGGCCGGCTCCTCCCAGCGGGGGAAACCGGGATAAAACCTCTCTGGTTTTTACTCTTCCGGACCGGTCCGGGGCGCTGGTGCGGGTCCTTACGGTGCTGGCCCGCGGGAAGATTAACATGAAAAAACTGGAGTCCCGACCGGTTCGGACCGCCAACTGGCAGTATTTGTTTTTTGCTGATGTGGAATGCGATCTGACGAATACGGAGTATGCCGAACTTAAACAGGAACTGGCGGACTGCTGTCATACTCTTCAGATTCTGGGCAGTTATCCGGCGGGAAACCATAAAAAGGATTGCTGATGGCGGACGACTTACAGCAGGTGACAACCATCGGGCTTATGGTCAAATCCGATCCGGAGGCCCGGAGAAATGCGGACGCCCTGGAAAAATGGCTGCGTACCCAAGGCCGGAAGGTGATCCGGCAGCAACCCGAGCATTCCGATCAGTCCCTGCCGACAGGGCTGCAATGTGTTTTTGTTCTGGGCGGGGATGGCACTTTTCTGAGCGCCGCCCGCTGGATCGGCGACACCGAGGTGCCGGTGATCGGCATTAAATTCGGCGGAGTGGGGTTTTTGGCCGAAACCGTGGAAGACGACCTGTTTTCGGCGGCGGAAAAAATTTTGAACAACGATTTTACGGTTGAACGGCGTATGCGGCTGCTGGTGCGAATCCGGCGCGATCAGAGCGAAAAAATAGGCCGTACGGTGCTCAATGATATTGTTATTAATAAGGGGGCTTTGGCCCGACTGGCGCATATTATAACCCGCATCGACGGCGAATACCTGACCACCTATCATGGAGACGGACTGATCATTTCTACCCCCACGGGTTCTACCGCTTATTCTCTGGCTGCCGGCGGACCCGTGATTCATCCTGCGGTAGCCGGGATCATTTTGACCCCGATCTGTCCGTTTACCCTGACCAACCGCCCCCTGGTAGTTCCGGACAACGTCCGTATCGAATTAACGCTGGATAAAAGCCCGACAGACATTCTGGTTACTCTGGACGGTCAGGAAGGATACGGCATTGATGAAAACGATACCCTGATTATTGAAAAGGCGGAACATCCGCTTCATCTGATTATTCTTCCCGGGCAGCGGTACTTCGATGTTTTGAAAACCAAGCTGAAGTGGGGCGGCGGCGGGGCCGGTATGGAATGATTCCGCGTCTTTACTCCGCCTTCAGCTGTTATTATCTGTTTTTGGCTTTTCAAATTTTAACGCGTTTAACGTAGATTCCAGATGCGTTTACAATAAAGTCTGCATATCTTTGCAGAATCAGGAGAAGCCGTATGCAGGTGTTTTTTCATTCCGATTTTTACCCGGTTTATACCTCCGATCCGGCGGCCGCCAAGGGAAGAATGGAGGCCATTGTCCGTGTCATTGAACCCCATGTTACCTTTGTTACCGCTGAAGCGGCTGATGACGCTGAAGTGGCCGCTGTTCATACCCCGGCACATATCGAGTATGTGCGGGACAGTGGCGTATATCCCGTAGCGCTCCTGGCGGCCGGAGGGGCCGTTCAGGCCGCCTGGCGGGGACTGAGCGAGCCCTGCCTGGCCCTGGTGCGGCCACCGGGACATCATGCTTCTGCTGATACCTGTTGGGGGTTCTGCTATTTCAACAACATGGCCATCGCTATCACGGCGCTGCTGCGCGCCGACCGGATCCGGAGCGCCTTTATCCTTGACATCGATCTGCACTATGGTGACGGAACGGTCAATATCCTCGGGGAACGTAAGGAGGTGCTCATCCATAATGTTGAGGCCCGGCAGCGCGACCGCTATCTGCAGGAAGTAGAGCTGGCCCTGGCCGGATGTGAGGCTGATATTATCGGTATCTCAGCCGGATTTGACAACCATCGGGAGGACTGGGGCGGTGTTCTGAACACGGAAGATTATTATCAAATCGGGCGCAAAGTTCGCCGGGCGGCCTGCCGTAACCAGGGCGGCTGTTTTGCCGTGCTGGAAGGCGGATACAATCACGAGGTTCTCGGCCAGAACGTTCTGGCACTGATTCAGGGTATGTCAGAAAAATAACCAATAATGATTATTGTTGCGGACAATTTACAAATTACCAATCCAGCCATAAAAACGGCCATTGAACAGCGGGATCCGGCGCCGATTCGCGAACTGGTCAAGGACTGTGTTTCCGCCGGTGCCCAGGCCCTGGACCTCAACCCCGGTCCGCTTACCCGGGACCCGGAAGACAAGATGGCTTTTCTGGTGGAAACCGTCCAGACGGAAACCGATCTGCCCCTGCTGCTGGATACAACCAATGCCAGAGCTCTGTCCGCCGGTTTGGCGGCGGCCCGCAATCCCGTTATTATCAATGGTTTTTCCCTGGAACCCGTTCGCCTGGAAACGATTCTGCCGTTGGCGGCGGCATTTGATGCCGATATCATCGGCTACCTTCTACATTCGGACAACCGGGTACCCATTGATGAAGCGGACTGTCTGCAGGTGGCCACCCGGGTGGGGGAAGAAATACAGAAAGCCGGTTTGCACCCCGAACAGCTTATTGTCGATCCCGTCATCGCACCTTTGATCTGGGAAGACGGCGTCCGCCATAATCGCGCGGTTCTGTCGGTACTGCGGCACCTGCCCGATTTGCTCGGTTTTCCGGTACGCACAATTGCCGGCCTCTCCAATTTAACCGCCGGGTCGAAGCCCTATAGAAAGCGGGTGCAGATGGAAACCACTTATCTGCCCATGCTGGCGGCCGCCGGTTTATCCATGGCGTTGCTGAATGTTTCACACACAGAGACCCTGGGTTGCGCTGAGCGGTGCGAATTTTTTTTGACCGCGGATATTTTTTCCTGGGCGGCGCTGCCCTGACAGTGGGTTAGTACACTGCGGCCGGCGCGTCCGGGAGATGGGAAAGCAGGCGCAAGGACTTATCCATAGCCTGGAGTTTGGCATCTGCCGCTGCGGTGGAACAAACCCGGACGCAGTTATAACAGGGCAGACAGTCTTGACCATGGCGTATGACACCTTCCGTAATGGTAATATTGCCGGTGGGGCAGTTTTCCACGCAGGCTCCGCAAAGGGTGCATTTGGTGGAATCCAGCTTGACCTGAGGAATGACACGTTCAGCGATGGGCAAGGGGGAGAGAAAGGAAAAATATTGCATCAGGCCGTGCGCGGTTTTCGCTGAATAGTCCTCTCGGGCCGCTCTTTGCAAACAGAGAGAAACAAACCGTTTGATATAGGGGATGTCCCCTTCATTGGGTTTTCCTTTTGCCAGAGGCGCTTCGTTTTTAAACATCATGGCATGCTCCCCCTCCAGTTGAAGCAGGCCGGCAACTCTGCCCTTTTTCTTTTTTATCAAACGGGACATCTGGGCCAGATTGGAACCCACGGTCACACCGCCAAAGGTTACAAACAAGCCTACCGGTTTATTATTCATTTCTGGCAGAGCGGATAGAAATTCGACGACGATACGGGGGGTATGCCACATATAGGTGGGTGTGCCCACAAAAAGAATGTCTGCTTGAAGAATTTGCCGGGGCATCATTCCGCGGATGTCCGGTATGGTAAATTTTTCTACCGTAAACTCCCGGCAGAGGAGTTCTTCTTCTATCCAGCCGGCGACCCGGGCGGTGTTCCCGGAAGAACTCAGATAAACAACAGTCGCATGTTTCAATTCCATGAAAGGCTCCTGAATCAGGCCCGACGCCTGCGGCAAAAAAAGATTATAACCCCACCCCTTCAATCGTTTCGCCGCAGTATGTGCAGTGGCCGTCTTTTATATGATAGTTTTTAATATTTAAAAAACCGGCTCGTTCCACCAGCACGTTGCCGCAGGCGGGGCAATACGTGTTGCCGCCGTTATGCCCCGGTACATTGCCGATGTAAACATATTTCAGGCCGGCTTTCATTCCGATTTCCCTTGTTTCCTGCAGCCGGCCCACCGGAGTGGGAGAAATTGCGGTCAGTTCATAGGTGGGGTGGAAACGACTGATATGCCAGGGCGTCTCTGGCCCTAAAAATTCGGAGATAAATTTCGTCAGTTGTATAAGCTCATGAGCGGCATCATTGTGCCCCGGAATCAAAAGCGTGGTGACTTCCAGAAAAACGCCCCTGGCTTTTAACCGTTTTAGCGTTTCCAGAACCGGTTCCAGGCGGGCATTGCACAAATCCTGATAAAAATCATCCGAAAAGGCTTTTAAATCAATATTGGCCGCATCCAGGTAGGGTGCGATCATATCAATTGCCTCCGGGGTCATATAGCCGTTGGAGACAAAAATGTTTTTGATTCCCTTTTCCCGGGCCAGAACTGCGGTATCATAGACAAATTCAAAATTGATGGTCGGTTCTGTGTAGGTGTAGGCAATGCTCTGACAGTTATGGCGCTGCGCGTCGGCGACTACATCGGCGGCGGAAAAGACGTTTCCTTCGATGCGGCCGGTTTTCCTCGGCATCTGGGAAATATCGGCGTTCTGGCAAAAGCTGCAGCGAAAGTTGCAACCCACCGAAGCGATGGAGTAGGAAAGGGTGCCCGGGAAAAAATGGTAAAGCGGTTTTTTCTCGATGGGATCGGGGTTTATCGCGATCAGTTTGCTGTAAACCAGACTTTCCAAACAGCCGTTTGTGTTTCGCCGTACTTTGCAGCGTCCGTAACCGTCGGCTTTAACGTGGCAGCGATGACAACACAGGTTGCATTGAACACTGCCGTCCTCTTTTTTTTCATACAGAAAAGCTTCCACCATTGACCTCTTGTAATTGGGGTTCAAGCCTGCAAGCGGCCAGGGGCGTGGTCGCCATGCCCCCTGCACCGGATATCACCGGAGATTGCTGCCGCGCGACATATTTCAGAGTTAACGGCCGGGTTTGAAATCGGGGTACCAGCAGCGCCGAAACGCCGGCAAAAGCGCCAAAGGGAACCCGCTTCATCAGTTCGATGGATTCAATGGACTGGGCAATACGACCTTGCCCGAAGGGCAGATGATAGACCGTTTTCCACCGCACGGGCACGTCCCCCAGAAAATTTTTGAGTTCTGCTTTTACCTCCCAGACACTGAAAAACCGGGCTTTATTAAAGATAGATGCCGTGAAAACCCCCTTTATCCGGCGTTGTACACCCTTTAAAGCATAACGGTTCATTACCCCCACAAAAATTTTATCTTTGGCCACCCGACAGGCCTCTTTCAGGGCCGCCTGGGGGTCTTCCACAAACTCCAGCGAAGTGAAAAAAACGGCATGATTGAAAGAGTTGTCCTCAAAAGGCAGATCTTCGGCAAATCCCCGATACAAATCCGCCCGGTTTTTCAGGTTTCGGTAGGCGATATCCAGCATGTGCGAGGACGGGTCAATGCCGGTTACATCCAGTCCTTTATCCAGCAGCACGAGCAGGCTTTGGCCGATGCCGCAGCCAATATCCAGAACGGTTTCGCGGGGAAGCGGTTGCAGCATGTCGCACATCAGATCCGCTTCCAAACGGGCTGCAAAGGCATGGCGCTTGTTGCTGGACCAGTTTTGATAGGCAATCGCGTCTTTGAATTCGAAGATGTATCCCATGTTTTTTAAAATAAGGGAAAAAATCAGTTGAATCAAGCCCATACCGTTTTTTTACAGTTTGCGGGTTTTCCGACGGTGCTGCCGGCTTTTTTTGGGCAATCGCCGGCGGGGTCCTTTTTTTTTCAATCCGGGTCGCCAGCCGGAAAGCGCTTCTTCTTCACCCATTCCCGCCTCTTTTGTGTTTAACAGTTCCGCTTGGGCAATTTTTGCCTCGAATTCCGGGGAGCTGATGGTGGTCGCCCCCACCGATTCGGCAAAGGCGGCAATTTCCCCGTCAGAACTTACAATCACGGCTTTTTCCCGTTTCTTCGCCGCCATGTTTTTGATGACCCGGTCTGCGGTTTGTCCGGGAGCGGAAAAGATAATTTCAACCCCGCCGACTCGGTCGTGGCGCTGATAATGAATGGGCGCTTCCGTACCGTCAAAAACGACTGCGACGGCATGGGGTTTTAGGCGTTTATAGCCGGTCAGCAGTTTTAGCAGCGCCTCCCGTCCTTCCTGCAGGTCCCGGGCGTCCAGCAGTGCTAATGTTCCGGACTGCCGAATGAAATTATATCCGTCTATAATAATTTGCGTCGGCATAATTGTGCTATAGTGACCGTTGGTTGACCGGATCAAGAACTGTGGCATGTTATTCCCCGACAGGTCTTGTTTCCAGAGATTTCCGGGCCGCAGGAAAGCGTTACCGGTGTCCAGTCGGTACCAACGAAGGTGCGCGCTAGTCCACGCCGCCCAGTAATTCCAGCAGGCGTGACAGGTCTTCGGGACTGTAAAATTCGATTTCTAACCGTCCCCGTTTTTTCCCTTTTTGTTTGATTTGAACTTTGGTGCCAAACCGTCGGGAGAGCGTTTCACTGATATAACGCAGGTGCCTGTCTTCACGATTTTTCGCTTTTTCATCCGCGGTTTCGAGGCCGGCGGGGGCAGTGGTGCGATTTCCCTGTTTGATTTCCTCTTCGGTTTGCCGGACGGAAAGATTGTTCCGGAGGATTTTTTTCCAGATTTGCTGTTGCTGCTGCGGCGTTTTTGCACCGAGCAGGGCCCGGGCATGGCCCATACTGATTTCTCCGACGTTAATGCTGTTCCGGATCGCTTCCGGCAACTGACGCAGCCGTAAGAAGTTGGCCACGGCCGAACGGCTTTTGCCCACACTTGTTGCGATTTGTTCCTGAGAAAAACCGAATTCGGACAACAGTCTCTGATACCCTTCCGCTTCTTCCAGGGGATTTAAATTTTCTCGCTGGACATTTTCCACAATGGAGTAAATCAGATGCTGCTGATCGGATATTTCCCGAACAAAGACGGGGACCTGGGTCAGTCCCGCCATTTTGGCGGCCCGCAACCGCCTTTCTCCGGCCACCAGTTCGTAGCCGGTTTCTGCCCGGCGCACCAGAATCGGCTGGATTACGCCTTCCTTTTTAATCGAAGAGACCAGTTCCGCCAGCTCTTTTTCACTGAATTTGCTTCGCGACTGAAAGCGGTTGGGAAAGATTAAATCGGTATCACACAGAAAAAATTCCCGGGATGCTTTCTGCTCCGGCTCGATATCCGGAAACAGGGCATCCAGCCCACGCCCCAGCGCCCGTTTTTTCCGGGAGGCGGGTTTTCCCTCGACCGCTGGGGAGGACGTTGTTTTTTTTCCTGCCATGGCAACAATCCGTGAAATATATTTACAAAGTCAAAATCTCCCGGGCCAGAGCGGAATAACTCCGGGCACCGGTAGAAGCCGGATCATACAGAAGAATCGGCATTCCGAAACTGGGGGCTTCGCCCAGCCTGACGTTTCTGGGGATCCGGGTGGTAAATACCAGCTCCTTGAAATGTTTCTCGGCATCTTCTGTAACCTGATAAGACAGATTGGTTCGCTGGTCAAACATGGTCAGCAATATGCCGGCGATTTTCAAGGGCGGGTTCAGGTTTTGCTTGATGCGTTTTACTGTCTGAAGCAACTGACCCAAACCTTCCAAGGCATAAAATTCGCTTTGCAGGGGGATCAAGATGGTATCCGCCGCAGTCATGGCGTTGATGGTCAAAAGGCTCAGGGACGGCGGACAGTCCAGCAGAATGTAATCATAGTCGCCGGTAAGCGGGGCCAGCAATTGTTTTAATCGTGTTTCCCGGCTCTTTTCTCCGAACATTTCCACCTCGAAGCCGGTTAATTCCACCCGGGAGGGGATTATGTCCAGGTTTTTCATTTCTGTCGGGACCAAAATTTCCCGTACATTTGTGATCCCGATCAGTCCGTGATAGAGGGTTTTGCTCAGTTCCGCTTTTCGGATTCCCATGCCGGTGGTGGCATTGGCCTGTGGATCACAGTCTACCAGCAGGACTTTTTTCGGTATCTCCGCCAAAGACGCCGACAGATTGACGGCGGTGGTCGTTTTCCCTACCCCGCCCTTCTGATTTGCGATACAGATTGTGATAGTCATGTATCGTTTATTATCATAAAAATTTTTTTTTGCACAACTTTTTCTTTTTCCGTTGCCCCTCCCCAAAAAAAAGATCAGCAACTGGATAACTTCTCCGCATATTTGATAAATATTGTGAATATCAGACAAGGACAAAGAACGGAAAGACGGCCTTGACTTTTGCCGGCAAATGATTATTTTTTCATATTTAAAAAGGGGATGGCCAAAAAGAGATATGCTGTTGATATTGGCAGCGGGAGAGCAAATTCATGATACATGTTGAAAATCTAACGCGATATTACCATGATGTATGTGCGGTCAGCCGGATCAACCTGGAAGTTCACCGAGGGGAAATTCTGGGACTGCTGGGGCCGAACGGCGCCGGTAAAACCACCACCCTGCGTATGCTGACCGGATTTCTGCGCCCCACCTCCGGAACGGTTCGGGTGAAAGATCTTCTTATTGACGAGCATCTATTGAAAATCAAAGAGATGATGGGGTATCTGCCGGAATCGGCTCCTTTATATCCTGATTTGCTGGTGTATGATTATCTGGGATATATCGCCGACCTGCGCGGCGTGCCCAGAACGGAAAGACTGTCCCGCATCCGGGAGGTAGCCGAAACCTGCGGTCTGGAATCGGTCATGCACCAGCCGGTGGCCGAAATATCCAAAGGCTTTCGGCAGCGCGTGGGACTGGCCCATGCCATGATGAACGATCCGGAAATTCTGGTACTGGACGAACCCACTTCCGGTCTGGATCCCAACCAGATTGTGGAAATCCGCGATATTATCCGGAAAATCGGTCGGGAAAAAACCATTATTTTTTCCACGCATATTTTAAGCGAAGCTGAAGCCACCTGCGACCGCATCGCCATTATCGACAAGGGTAAAATCGTGGCGGACGAGCCCACGGCCGCTTTGAAACAGAAGGGAGCCGGTGAGTATATTATTAATCTGGTGCTTGCAGGGGCTGATCTGGAGGCGGTGAAACGTCTTCTGGGCGGTGTCACCGGGGTTCTGGCGGTGACGGAAAACCCCGGGGAGACAGAATTTGGCGCAGAAGCAGCGCTGGCGGTACAGGTCCGCTGTCAAACGACTTCCGATTTGCGGCAACATCTCTATGCCCGTATAAAGGAGACCGACTGGAGCCTGCTGGAGTTTTACAGTGAAACACCGAGCCTGGAGAATATTTTCCGGCAACTCACCAGGGAGAATTAACATGCGACAGATATGGCATATTTTTCAAAAAGAGTTCAAAACCTACTTTGTTTCCCCCATTGCTTATATCGTGATTGCCATTTTTCTGGTGGTTACGGGATGGTTCTTTTTTTCTCCCTTTTTTCTCCGGGACCAGGCCTCCCTGCGGGATTTTTTCGGGTTGTTGCCGTTTGTCTTCGCCTTTGTGGTGCCGGCCATTACCATGCGGCTTTTTTCCGAGGAGCTCAATATCGGCTCCTATGAATTGCTGCTGACCCTGCCGCTGACCTTCAAGGATATTATCATCGGCAAGTTTCTGGCGGCGGTGGGTTTTATGGCCGCCGCCCTGCTGCCCACCCTTTCCTATCCCGTGTGCATCTCTTTGCTCGGGGACCTCGAC
>CAZWCS010000016.1:0-44236 GCA_964632805.1 uncultured Desulfobacterales bacterium | reverse complement strand
GAATCTGGCGGTTTTGCCGGAGATGTGGGCCAGCGGGTTTGACCATCGGAACCTGCGCAAACACAGTCCGGAGACCCCTCGGATTCTGGATGCTCTGGCAGATAAGGCGGTTCAATACAATATGGTTATCGCTGGTTCGCTGGCGGAAGAATTGAATCCGCCGGCTGAAAAAAATTATAATTCCTTATATGTTATTGATGCACAGGGAGAGATTGTCGGCAAGTACAGAAAAATACATCTTTTTTCTCCTACTCACGAGGAAGAATTTTTTCTTCCCGGCAAAGCCCCGATGGTCTGCCCGACCCGTTTGGGCAGGCTCGGTCTGATGATCTGCTATGATTTGCGATTTCCGGAGCTGTGTCGGAACCTGGCTTTACAAGGGGCGGAGGTGGTTCTTATCTGCGCCCAGTGGCCCGCAATCCGGATACAGCACTGGGAAATCCTGGTGCAAGCGCGGGCAATAGAGAATCAGCTGTTTGTCGTGGCAGCCAATCGATGCGGTCGGGATTCGAAACTGGCCTATGGCGGCCGTTCTTTGATTGTCTCTCCGCTGGGCAACATTCTCGCATCCGCCGGCGAAGATCCCGTCTGCCCGTCGGCTTGGCTGAATATGGAGGAACTGCGGGAATTCCGAAAAGCCCTGCCGTGTCTCCAGGCGCGTCATCCCGAAATCTATTCATCTTTGCCTTCAGGAAAAAGTTTGTTATGACCGTTATTGTAAATCGTTCTCAAATATTGTTTGAAATTGCTCCCTTTCGTTTAGCGTCGGAGAACATCACGCTGGATAATGGCGTACAAACTGATGTCCATATCCTGCGCCACCCCGGTGCGGCGGCCATTGTTCCCTTTCTGGATTCCGACACGATTGTTCTCATCAAACAATACCGTCATGCCGTGGGAGAGTATATCTGGGAAATTCCCGCCGGAACTTTTAATGATTCGCAGGAACCCCCTCTGCAGTGCGCCCGGCGGGAACTGATCGAAGAAACCGGTTACCGGGGCAAAAGATGGGAGTCAATCGGTTTCATTAGGCCATCCCCCGGATATTCTGATGAGCAACTGCATCTCTTTCTCGCCTTTGATCTGGTACCGGACAGGCAGAACCTGGAAGCAGACGAAGTGCTTCACATTCATCAGCAATCGTTTTCGCGGGCCCTGGAAATGATTGACACCGGTGAAATCTGTGATGCCAAAACCATAGCCGGGCTTCTATTGGCGAATCAACACCGACGCCGCTGATTATTCTCAGTAACGTCAAGGTGGGGAAATCGAAGGGAAAGGAGATCCCGATGGAAGAAAAAATTCGAGCACAGGCCGTCATTACGGGACGAGTCCAGGGAGTGTTTTTTCGAAAAAGTACACAGGAAACTGCTGCGGCACATGGTGTCAGCGGTTGGGTCAGAAACCGTCCGGATGGCGCCGTAGAGGCTGTTTTCGAGGGAAAGCGAAGGGATGTTGAAACGGTCCTGCACTGGTGCAGGAAGGGGCCTCCCGGCGCCCGGGTGGATCGCGTGGATGCGTCCGAAAGCGATTATACCGGCGAGTTCAGTGAATTTGGGATAAGTTATTAGAACCTGAAAGTGGATGGAAGAAGCCGTTTTCGCCCGCATGCGCAGCCAAAAATAGCGGTTTATTGTCGATATTACGACAATAAACCGCTATTGGTTCTACTACAGGCGAGGTTTTACTTAAATGCTGTCTTTTAACTTTTTGCCGGCTTTGAATTTCACTACATTGCGCGCTTTGATCTTGATGGGATCGCCCGTCTGGGGATTCCGGCCTTTGCGGGCTTTACGGCGGACCTTCTGGAATGTTCCGAAACCGACCAGGGTTACTTTACCGTCTTTTTTCTTCAGGGCCTTGGTCACACCGTCTATAAAGGAATTAAGAGCAGTTCCGGCGGCAACTTTAGAAATGCCGGCATCTTTAGCCATTTTGTCAATTAATTCTGACTTTGTCATTGCGTTCCCCCATTTTTTTGTTAACGGTTGTTGTTGAATGCCTCTTAAATAGCCACTTTGCATCGCTTAAAACCCAATGTCAACAGATTTTTCAATATTTTGCAAATTTTTTTGTTTTTTTTCCCTGTGAGCCGTTTTTAATTCTATATTTGTCAAAGCGGCCATCTCCAGAAGCCGGTTTTGCGAACCGCTGTCTCTTTATTCCCGTATAAAAGTTTGATAATAAAGGGAGTCACAGAGATTTTTTATGATTTCCATAAACTCCCATCTGGCGGGCTTTTACGCTATTCAATCCGGTTCAGAATAGGGCATTTACAAACTTTTTGGGATCGAATTTTTGCAGATCTGCAACCTGTTCCCCCACACCAATATATGTCAAGGGGATATTCAGCGTATGGCAAAGATTGATGACGATACCGCCTTTGGCCGTTCCATCCAGCTTGGTCAGCGCCAGACCGGTAACGCCGGTTGCCTCCGAAAATTGTCGGGCCTGGGAAAGAGCGTTCTGCCCGGTGGTGGCGTCCAGCACCAGCAGAACTTCGTGCGGCGCGTCCGGTATTTTCTTGGTAATGGTGCGTTGGATTTTTTGCAGTTCGGCCATTAAGTTGACTTTGGTATGAAGTCTTCCGGCCGTATCGATTAATACCACATCCGTATTCCGGGCCAGGGCGGCTTCCACGCCGTCGAACACAACGGCCGCCGGATCGGAATTTTCCTTATGCCGGACGATTTCCGCTTCGGTCCGTTCCGCCCAGATGGCGAGCTGGTCTATGGCGGCGGCGCGAAAGGTATCGGCGGCTACCAGCATAACCTTTTTCCCCGCCGCGGTGTATTGGGCCGCCAGTTTACCGATAGTGGTGGTTTTGCCCACGCCGTTTACCCCTACCACCATTATGATATAGGGTTTGATAGAGGACGGCGGTGTTTTCGGTGGCCGGCTGTTTTCCAGATACTGTAAAATTTTTTCTTTCAGTTTCTGTTTAACCTGTTCTACGGTCTCAAGGTGATCTTTTTCTCTGGAAAGGCTCTCGATCAGTTCCGTAGCCGGCTGAATGCCGATATCCGAGGTGACCAGAAGCTCCTCCAGGTCGTTCAGCGTATTTTCGTCGATCTTTTGTCCCGCTCCGAAAATTTGATTGACATCAGTGGTAAGAAAATCGCGGGTTTTGGCCAAACCATTGCGGAGACGCTGGGAAACTTTTTTTGTCGGGGCTTCGGGTGAAGCGTCGGCAGGGTCTGCCGGCATCTCGGGATGTTTTGGGGTTTCTTCCGAAGGATCAGGAGCAGACGGCGATTCTGGAGCCTGGTCTTCCGGCACATCTTTTCGCTTTTTTTTGGGGAAAAATTTGAAAGCCATTGTTCCGTTCGGTTGGTTTTTTACAAAATTTTGTTGTTCTGCTTTTCCGGCGGTTTTTGCAATTGCGTCTCAAAAGGTTTTGGCCGGGGAAATGGGAAGGGGTTCCGCGCTTGCTCTTTATCCGTCTCAGTTGGCCAGGGCCGTCTGGAGTACCGGTTCCGAAGAACCGTTGCGGCAATCAAAATCCACGGATACAATAGTGGAGACTCCCTTTTTCTCCATGGTTACCCCCAGCAGTTTGTCGGCAAACTCCATGGTTCTTTTGTTATGGGTAATCATGATAATTTGAGATTTTTCCCCGATAATTTTCAGCAGTTCATTAAACCGATAAATGTTGGCCTCATCCAGGGGCGCGTCGATTTCATCCATTAAACAGAAGGAGGTGGGGTTTAAAAGAAAGATGGAAAAAACAAAGGCAATGGCGGACAGCGCCTTTTCGCCACCGGACAACAAGGAAAGCCGGGTCAGCTTTTTTCCCGGCGGGTGCACCATTAATTCGACTCCCGTCTCCAGGGGTTTGTCGGGCTCGGTCAATACCAGTTCTGCCGTTCCGCCATCGAACAGCCGCGGAAAAACCTCGGCCATTTTTTCATTAATACGGGTAAAGGTGTCGATAAACCGTTCCTGGGTGATACGATTGATTTTCTTCATGACCGCATGAAGATCATCGATGGCTTCCACCAGATCGTCATGCTGGGTAGTCAGAAACTCCAGCCGCTTCTCCTGTTCCTGATATTCTTCAATCGCACCCAGGTTGACTTCCCCGATGCGATGGATTTTTTCCCGCAGGCCGGTGAGTTCTTCTTCCATTTGTTCAGGCGTTTTTTCCGTCTCCGATAGCGTGGCGGCGTATTCGGACTGAATGGTCGCAAAAGACTGGTGATATCGTTCTTCCAGACGGCCTTCAATATTATCCCGGTTCATTTTGCGATCGGCCTGTTCTCTTTCCAGATACCGCATTTTTTCTGCATTTTCTTCCTGCCGGGAGCGTATGGCGGAAAATTGTTCGTCACTGGCCGCCATTTCCTGATGAATGGTTTGATAGGTGGATTCATTTTCCGCCAGAGCTTCTTCCATGCGGGTAAACCGGATATAATCGTCGGCCAGGGTCTGCTCGCAGCGGGAGATGGATTCTCCGGCGGCAGCTGCTTTTTTTTCTTTGCTGGCAATGTCCGCGAGGAGTTGTTCCAGCTGACGGTGAGCCTCACTCTGGAAGGTTCGCAGCCGCTCCAGAGTTTTGCTGTTATTTTCCAGTTCCGCGCGGGAGGTGTTCAGTTGCAGTTGCAGATCCACCGTGAGTTGATTGAATTCCTCGAGTTCATTCAGCACCTGCTCGGCGGCAGCGTTGATTTCTTCAATCTGCTTTTCGGCCTGGCGGGTTTTTTCTTGAATTTCGGCCAGCGCCGTACTGTATTTATTAATCTCATCGTCGAGTTCACTTTCTTCTCCTGCCAGATGCTGTTCTTCCAGCTCCAGAATCTCCAGACGCTTTTCTGCATGTTTTCTGTCTTCGGTGATGGTGTACAGTTCTTTTTCCAACTCGAGTTTCTGGTTGTGCTTCTGGTTTTTATCATTTTTGATTTTCTGCAGGTCGGTTTCCAGCTCCCGGGTATCCGTTTCCAGGTTTTTCTGCTCCTTTCGGGCGGTTTCCAACTGTTGATCCAGCCGGGCAATTTCGGATTTCATTTCCAGTAGTTCCTGCTTTTTGGATAAAATGCCGGATAAACGATCTGCACTGCCCCCGATAATCATCCCCGAAGCGGTGATCAGATCTCCTTCCGGCGTGACCACGGTTTTTTTGCCGGAACCGTTGGATTGCCGCCATACCTGCATTGCCTGAGGCAGATCATCCGCCAGCACTACCGCACCGATCAGCGTTTCCAGCACCGGCCGGAATTCTTCTTTGATCGATAAATGATCAATTAACCGCCGGTGGCCGTTTTCAGCGATGGCGGGCTTAGAAGTCGCTGACTCCGGATTTTGCCCGGGGACGGTAAAGAGCGAGACCGGAATAAATCCACTGCGCCCGGCCTGCCGGGCGCGTAAATGCTGAATGAAGGAGGCACCGGAATCGTGGTTGTCCACCATTATATATTGCAGGGTTTCCCCGAGAACGGCTTCGGTCGCGGTTTCCAGCCCGGGTTCCGGTTGGACCACATCAGCCGTGATTCCCAGAACTCCCGTCGGCTTGTCGGCTCCTTCCGATTTCATGATGGCCCGGACGCCGTCTTTGTACCATTCGAAATTTTCCGCCATGCGTTTGATTTCCGAATAGCGTGATTTGATCTTGTTGCGTTCGATTTCCAGCGCGTGCACCGCCTTTATGCAGTCTGTGAGGGCCTTCTGTTTGTTTTCCAGTTTTTTTTGGGTTTCGGCGATTCGCTGTTCCAGGGAATGCAGTTGTTCGGTCATCTGCTCCCATTCTTCCGTCTTCCGGTCTCGCCGGGTTTTCAATCGCGTAGCGGTCTTGGCCGCCTCGATACGGTCTTTGGTAATTTCCTGCTGACGTTTTTTCAGGGTTTCTTTATTGTCGGCGGCATTTTCGCAGATATTATGATATTTGGCTTCGTCGGCGGCCAGGCGCAAGAGGGCGTTTTTATTGTTTTCCAGGCGCTGGTTCAACTCGTCCCGCTGTTCCTTGATAGAGGCGGATTCCTGTTGGCGTCGGGCCAGTTCCTCTCTGTTTTTCTGGTTTTCTTGACGGAGACGGGAGTCCCTGGCTTCCGCTTCCTGGATTTCGGTTTTCAGGCGTTCGATTTTTTCCAGCAGTTGTTCTTTCCCCTGTTGTAACTGTTCCGTTTCCGCATCCAGACGCTGTTTATCTTTGCGGAAATAATCCAGGTCATTCTCTGTTTTATCAATGCGACGCTGCAATTCGTGTTTGGCCTCTTTTTGTTCGGCGAGTTCCCGCTCCTTGGTTTCTTTGGCCAGTTTGATCTCCTGGATCGCGGCATCCAGTTTGCCGATCCGGGTAATGTGTTCCTGGTCAATGTCTTTCAGGGATTCAAGCAGGGTTTCCGTCTCCTTAACAGCGGTGGTGTATTGTTCGTGACGAAAGAGCGCCAGGAAAATATCCAGTTCCTTGGCGGCGGCCTGGTACTTGCGATAACGCCGGGCTTTTTTCGCCTGGCGATTCAAGCTGTTCAGTCGTTGTTGAACCTCCGCCATAATGTCTTTAATGCGCAATAAATCCTGGTTAGTGGATTTGATTTTTCGCAGGGTCTCAATTTTGCGGGTTTTATAGCGCGTCACCCCGGCTGCTTCTTCAATAAACGTTCGCCGTTCCTCGGGAGTGGCCTCGGTGATGGCGCCGATATTGCCCTGCTGAATAATGGAATAGGATCTCGCTCCCATGCCGCTGCCCAGAAAAATATTGTAAATATCTTTTAAACGGCAGGGTTGTTTGTTTAAGAAATAGGCCCGTTCTCCCGACCGGTATAATCGCCGGGTGATCATGATTTCGGTCAGATGGCTGAGCTCCTGCGGAGCCGAACCATTATCGTTGGCCAGGGTGAGAGATACTTCCGCCATATTCAATTGCGCACTCTTGTCGGTACCGGAAAAGATGACGTCATCCATTGATTTGCCGCGCAACTGAGAGGCACTCTGTTCTCCCATCACCCATTTCAATGCGTCAATGATATTGCTTTTCCCGCAACCGTTGGGACCGACAATTGAGGAGATACCTTCCGGAAAATGGATCACCGCTTTTTCCGGAAAGGATTTAAAGCCGTTAATTTCAAGTTTTTTTAGCTTCATGTCCGACTCCTCCTGCCACTTTCCGCATATTGGCAGATGTGTCATCTAATTCCGCAACATGATGAAAATTTTTGGTATGATGTTGCGTCCAACCATAACAGGCAAAAATCCCTTTGTAAAGAAAAAAACACAATAACAGGTAGAAAATTATTTTTTGTCTACAATATATAGTATTGGGACGACAAGGGTAAAGGGAGGAGGGCAACAGGGTTTTGGTGGTCCGTAGATGATCGGGGAATCAATTTTTGAAATAGAGAATATTATTCACAAAAAAGGGCTTGCATAAAAAATAAATGCAAACCCTTGCTTTGTTTTCATGGTGCCGAAGGGGAGATTTGAACTCCCACGGGGTGACCCCCACTAGACCCTGAACCTAGCGCGTCTACCAATTCCGCCACTTCGGCTGTCCAGTGCGAAGCAAATGCAGTTGTAGATAATCATTGCTTCTGTTGAAAAAAAATTATATATATTCAATTTTAAAGGTGTTGTCAAGAGATAATATGTAAATTCGGCAATGGCGCAGGTGAATATGCAACTGGTTGAAGGGCTGGAAAAGATCGTTTCCCCTTATCCCGGGGCGGTGGTCACCATCGGGAATTTCGACGGGGTTCACAAAGGACACCAGGCGTTATTTCAAAAAGTGCGGGAACGGGCCGATGCCCGTCGTGGTACCGCCGTGGTGATCACTTTTGAGCCACACCCCCTCCGGGTGGTAACCAACCAGAAGACCCCACCGTTAATTACCCTTTACGAACAAAAAGTCGAGTTGATAAGCCGTGCCGGGCTGGATGTCTGCCTCTGTATTCCGTTTACCCTTGAATTTGCAGCGATTTCCGCCGCGGCGTTTGTGGAAAAAGAACTGGTAGAGCGAATCGGCATGAAGGAAATTGTGGTGGGAGAAGATTATGCGTTTGGAAAAAACCGGGAAGGTGATATCAATTTTCTCCGATCCTGCGCCTCGCGCCTGGATTTCCAGGTAGTCTGTGTTAACGAAGTGACCTATGTCGGCCAGACCCGTATCAGCAGCACCGCCATCCGGGAAACAATCCAGAAGGGAGATATGGAAACAGCGGTGCGACTGCTGGGGCGGTATTATCAGATCCGGGGCGAAGTGGTGACCGGCCGGGGCCGGGGCGGAAAAATGCTGGGGTTTCCTACCGCCAATATTAAACTGGTTGATGAGCTGTGCCCACTCCAGGGGGTTTATGCCGTCCGGGTCATTCATCAGGCCATGGAATATCAGGGCATCGCCAATATTGGATACAGTCCGACCTTTGACGATCACCTTTTTACGGTGGAGGTACATATTCTGGATTTTGACCGGAATATTACCGGCAGCCGCCTGCAGGTAGAATTTATTACACGTCTTCGGGACGAGAAAAGATTTGACGGTATTGAGGCCTTAAAGACACAGATTGCCGAAGATATTCAGGTGGCCCGCACCATACTTTCGCGATGAGGAGGTTGTATTATGGCGGTACTTGATATTATAACCTATCCGGCCTCGGTGTTACGGAGTGGAACGGATGATGTCGAGACCATTGATGACGCGGTGGAAAAATTGATTGCGGATATGGCCGATACCATGTATGCCAAGGCCGGCATTGGTCTGGCCGCCGTTCAGGTGGACAGTCGCCGACGGCTGTTGATTTACGATATTTCGGAGGAGCGGGAGAAGCGTAACTATCATGTGCTTATTAACCCCCGGATTATCAGTGCCGAGGGGGAGTTTCTGTCCGAGAAAGAAGGCTGTTTAAGTCTGCCGGAATTTCGTACGGATGTTCATCGCTACGGCACCATCGAGGTGGAAGCACAGGACCGTCGGGGGGATTCTTTTCGAAGAACCTTCGAAAATTTTGAGGCTGCGGTATTGCAGCATGAGATTGATCATCTGGACGGAGTGTTGCTTCTGGATCACGCCAGCCGGCTGAAATGTGACCTTTATAAGAAAAAAGTCAAAAAGCTGCAAAAAGTCGGTTGATGATGGCCTCCGGACTGAATATCGTTTTTATGGGGACACCGGCCTACGCGGTGCCCTGCCTGGAAGCACTGGCCGGGGAAGGCCATGCGGTTTCGCTGGTTGTGACACAACCGGACCGACCGCAGGGGCGCGGCCGCCGTCTGGCCGCATCGCCGGTCAAAAAGACGGCCCAGCGGCTGGGCTATCCGGTCAGCCAACCGGAATCCGTCAAAAGCGAGACCTTCGCCCGACAAATCCACCAGGCCGCACCGGAGGTGATAGTGGTGGTGGCCTTTGGCGGGATTTTGCCCTTCCATATTCTGGATCTGCCTTATCTGGGGCCCGTCAATATTCATCCTTCGCTGTTGCCGGCTTATCGCGGGCCATCTCCGATTCAATGGGCGATCGCCAATATGGAAACCATCACCGGTGTCACCAGTATTTACATGAATGAACAGATGGATGCCGGCGATATTATTCTGTCCCGCCCGGAGCCGATCTATCCGGATGATACCGCGGCTGATCTGCATGATCGTCTGGCGGTTCTTGGTGCCGAGGTACTGCTGGAAACGCTGCAGCAGATTCGGGCGGGCACGGCCCAAGCGGTTCCCCAGGACCATTCCCGGGCGACTTTTGCGCCGTTGCTTAAAAAAACCGACGGTCATATTGTCTGGAATCAACCCGCGGGTCGTCTGGAGGCCTTTATTCGCGCCATGACTCCCTGGCCGGGTGCTTTTGCCTTTCTGAACGAGAAGCGATACAAAATCTTCCGGGCGCAGGTGGTTGAAACCGAGGTAAAGGTTCCGCCGGGTACGGTTTTGAAGGGGTTTCCCGGCGAGTTATGGGTGGCTGCGGCCCGGGATGCGCTGTCGATTCAGTCCATTCAGGGAGAATCCGGAAAAGTTCAGGATATTGAAACCTTTTTGCGGGGGGCTCCCATTTCTCCCGGATCGGTATTTGCCTGAACGATCTTCTTTGATGTCGGCCCATTGATGAGATTTTGAATTGACGTTCAAGCCGTTACCGGGAATGCCTCCGTTATTTTTTGACAGATGGTCATAGCACTTTTATGAAATCCGATGCCCGTACCATTGCCTGGGATATTCTCCGTGGGTTTGACAGCCGCTCGGTACCCCTGGACCGGCTGGTCGAAGAGACCCTGGGCCGCACCGATATACCGGATAAACGAGAAAGGGCGCTGGTTACCACCCTGGTGTACGGCGTTCTGCGATGGCGGAACCGGCTGGACTGGATCATTCAGGAATTTTCCAGGACTTCTTTTGCGAAAATCAGCCCGGATGTTTTGACCATTCTGCGTTTGGGTGTTTTTCAACTGTTATTTCTGGACCGGATTCCCGATTTTGCGGCTGTCAATGCTGCGGTGAGTCTGGCCAAGGAGACTTCCCCTCCTTATATTGCCGGTTTTGTGAACGGCATCCTGCGTAATATCGCCCGAAACAGCAATCAACTGCAGTTGCCGGATACGGAAAATGATCCGGTCAGCGCCCTGGCCGTATCGCGTTCATTTCCGGAATGGTTACTAAAGCGGTGGCTGAGCCGGTATGGCCGGGAGAAGACGCTCCAGTTGTGCGACCGGATCAATGAGATCCCGCCAATTACCGTACGGGTCAACACCCTGATGGCCTCTGTGGAAGCCGTGAAGCGTAGCTTGCAGAGGGAGGTGGGCCGGGTCCGGGCAGGTTGCTATGCTCCGGAGGCTCTGCTTCTGGATTCCCTGACGGATCGTATCGACAGGCTGGAAGCCTTTGTCAATGGATGGATTCAGGTGCAGGACGAGGCGGCGCAACTGGTTTGCCGGTTTCTGGCACCCCGGCCCGGGGAGAAAATACTGGACGCCTGTGCCGGTCTGGGTGGAAAAACCGCTTGCCTGGCGCAGTTGATGGAAGATACCGGTTGCATACTGGCTGTTGACAGCGATGGGCGTAAGCTGGATCGGCTGGTGGCGGACATGGAGCGCCTGGGGATTACCAGTGTGGAAACCGCGGAGCGGGATATACGCCAGTCCGAACAGATGGAAGAACTGGGAGAATTTGACCGGATTCTGGCGGATTGCCCCTGTTCCGGTCTGGGAGTGCTGCGCCGGAATCCTGACACCAAATGGTCGGTCGCGGCCGAAGATCTGTTTCGCTATCACCATAATCAGGTGGCCCTGTTGCAGGGTCTGGCAGGCCGGGTTCGGCCCGGCGGCGTCCTGCTGTATGTGGTGTGCAGCCGGGAGCCCGAGGAAAACGAAGCGGTGGTGCGTTCTTTTTTGAATCTGCATTCGGAATTTGATATAGACAAAAACACCACCGGCTGGTGTGCGACCGTGAATACTTTGATCGACAAGCAGGGCTTTTTCAAGAGTTTACCGTATCCGCACGGTATGGACGGGTTTTTCGGCGTACGATTGAGAAAACGAAAATGATTTTTCGCCTGGTAAAACTGTTTTTTTTGTTCTTGGTTTTAACTTTTGTGGTCGCCCTTGGAATGTATTTGAGCTTCACCATTCTGGTTAAAGCAGAAGATACGGTGGTGGTTCCGGAGCTGACCGGCCGGAATGTTGTCTACTGCCTGGAACTTTTGACAGATCTGGGGCTGAACATTAAAGTTCGGGACTCGCAGTACAGCAACCGGATTCCAAAGCATCATGTACTCCATCAGCATCCGGACCCCGGCGTGGAGATGAAAAAGGGCCGGGATGTCCAAATCATCATTTCAAAAGGCAGACAGCGGATTTTCATGCCGGATCTTCGGCAGCTTTCTCTGGAACAGGCAGCGCTTATTGTCGAGGGAAATGATTTACAGACAACGGTGATCAGCCACGCTTATAGCGATAAGTACTTGAAAAACCGAGTAATGGCCCAGTTCCCCGGGGCCGGTGAGCGGATTGACAAAGGGTCGGCGGTCAATCTTCTGGTCAGCCGGGGGCAGCGTGCCCGCGCCTGTATCATGCCGCGACTGGAAGGATTGAGCCTGTCGTCCGCTCTTTTCAAGCTGGAATCTTTCGGCTTGCATCCCGGAACGATTTCTTCCCGAAAGTCTGCGGAGAAACCTGACAATACGATACTTACCCAGGATCCCCGAGCGGGGGACCGGGTGACCGAAGCCGATCTTGTTAACCTGGTGGTGAATCGGCCGCCCGGCAGGAAACCCTCCCTGCTGTTACGCGGGGACGGCGGTGTCCGCCTTTTTCGATACAGACTTGAAAAAGGGTTTTTAAACAGGCATATTAAGATGACGATGAACTGCTCCGGTATGACGATTGATTTTTATGATCAATATGTGAAACCGGATACCGCGCTCTGGATGCTGATACCGGCTTATAGGGATGCCACGTTGCTGCTCTACGTCGATCATCATCTGGTGGATACGATTCTTTTTAACGGTTGGGAAGGCAGGTAAAAAAGAGGATGAATGGGAAACTGATCGCCCCGTCGATTCTTTCAGCGGATTTTTCCAGGCTGGGAGAGGATATCCGGGATGTGGAACGGGCCGGTGCCGACTGGATTCATGTAGATGTAATGGACGGCCGGTTTGTGCCCAATATTACCATCGGCCCCCTGGTTGTAGAAGCCGTTAACCGGGTTACTGAACTGCCGCTGGATGTGCACTTAATGATCGCCGATCCCGATCATTATATTGAAAATTTCGTGGCCGCCGGCGCGGATTTCGTATCGGTCCACGCCGAAACCTGTCCCCATTTGAACCGTTCGGTGCAGTTGATCAAAGAAACCGGTGCCCGGGCGGGGGTGGCTCTTAATCCCGCTACTCCGCTGGAAGCCGTTTCCTGGATCCTGGAAAGCCTCGATTTTGTGCTTATTATGAGCGTTAATCCCGGTTTCGGGGGGCAGCGGTTTATCCCCAATTCTCTGGACCGTATCAGCGCCCTGAAAGAGATGATCACAAAACAGGGCCTGTCCACGCTGATTCAGGTGGACGGGGGCGTAAATGCCGACACGATCCGGGAAATATCCGCTGCGGGGACGGATGTTTTTGTAGCCGGTTCGGCCGTATTTACCAGCGACGATTATCAGGCAACCATAGCCGAATTGCGGGAACGGGCCCGGCAATCATAAGGGGGAAGGTCATGGCGGATACCAGTAATAATGTGCAGATTATTAACGGTCCCAATCTGAATATGCTCGGCAGGCGGGAACCCGAGACTTACGGACGGGATACTCTGGCGGATATTGAGGCCTATGTGAAAAATTTTGCCCGGTCTCTCGGGATGACGGTGACTTTTTTTCAATCCAACAGTGAAGCGGCCATTGTGGAAAAAATTCAGGAGCTGGCAGGAGGGCAGCAGGCCGGCTTGATTATTAACCCGGCCGCCTACACCCATACCAGCGTAGCCATCCGGGACGCACTGGTGCTTCTGGACGGCCCTGTTATTGAGGTGCATTTATCCAATATCTTTTCGCGGGAACCGTTCCGGCATACGTCTTTGATAACGGAAGTCGTAACCGGTCAAATCACCGGTTTCGGGAAGGCCGGCTATGTGCTGGCCCTGCAGGCCATCCGGGAACTGACTGCTGACAAGCATATCAGCCCGGATATTTCATAAAATTTTTTGATTAATATTTCTTTATTATATTATTTCAATGTGTTATATTATTTTTTGTTGTCATTCAAAAATTACAAATTGTCATTTGTGATTGGCGGAATAAATGCCATTTTCCATCAAAAAATTTTACCCTTCGGGCGAGCCGATTTCACCGCATCTGCTTTGTTGCAGCACGCTCGCGGTAGTTCACTACAGCGTCGCAGGCCGCGCCTCGCATCTGCGGCAAACTCGGCTCGCGCAATGTCCGGGTTAGCGGCAACGGGAAATTTATGCGAACGGTCATTCAGCGGGTGAAAGAATGTACGGTAACGGCTGAAAACGAAATTTTGGGCCGTATTGGCCCGGGCTTGCTGGTCCTGTTGGGGGTGGCCGAAGATGACGCGGAAAGCGACGCTGATTTTCTGGCCGTCAAGATACCGGCTTTGCGCATTTTTGAAGATGAAAACGGCAAGATGAACCGTTCGCTGGTCGATATCGGCGGCAGCCTGCTGGTGGTTTCCCAGTTCACCCTGCTGGGGGATTGCCGCAAAGGACGTCGACCTTCTTTCGGAAGAGCTGCTTCCCCGGACAAAGCCATCCGGTTGTATACATACTTTCTGAAATGTGTTCAAAGACAGGGGATTCCCGTGGAAAGCGGAAACTTTGGCGCCATGATGGCGGTGCGCCTGATCAATGACGGCCCGGTGACCCTCATTCTGGAAAGCAAAGAGAATAAACAGGTTGGGAGTTAGAGAAGGAGCAATGGAAAAGAAAATGGATAAAAAGGAAGTGGAAGCGCTGCGGAAGAAACTGACGCGAGTACCTTCCCTGGCCTGGGATCAGCTGTCGGCTGCGGAACAAAAAAAAGTATTTCCGTTTTCAGAGGGATACAAGGCGTTTCTGGATCAGGCCAAGACGGAACGCCGGGCCGTCGTTCGTCTGACCGGCGTGTTGGAAGAAAACGGATTTGCCGATATTCTTACCGCATCGGCAGGCAAGAAAAAAATTTACCGGGTCTTTCGCAACAAAGTGGTGGCCGCGGCGATCATCGGCCGCAAGCCGGTCCACCAGGGTCTGAATCTGATTGCCTCGCATATTGATTCTCCCCGGCTGGATCTGAAACAGAACCCCCTTTATGAAGAGGTGGATCTGGCCCTGCTTAAAGTTCACTATTATGGCGGAATCAGGAAATATCAGTGGCTGGCGCGGCCGCTGGCATTACACGGCAAAGTGGTCCTGAAATCCGGTCGGGAGGTGGATGTTGAGATCGGTGAAGCGGAAGGGGATCCGGTTTTTACGATTGCGGATCTGCTGCCGCATCTGGCCCGGAAACTACAGGCCAGCAAGAAACTCGCCGATGTTTTTGACGGAGAAAAAATGAATCTGCTGGCGGCAAGTCTTCCCACCGGTGACCGCTCCGGGAAAGAGCGTTTCAAACTGACCGTTTTGCGTTATCTTTTTGAAAGATACAACATGGTGGAAGAAGATTTTGTCAGTGCGGAACTGGAGGCGGTGCCGGCGGGAAAGTCGCGGGATGTCGGTCTTGATCGGAGCTTAATCGGTGCCTATGGTCAGGATGACCGGATTTGCGCTTATACTTCGCTGCAAGCCCTGACGGCTGTGAGAAATCCCGAAAGGACGGTGGCCGCCCTTTTTTTTGATAAAGAAGAGATCGGCAGCGAGGGAAATTCCGGGGCCAAATCCCGTTTTCTTGAAGACTTTGTGGCCGATATTCTGGCGCATGCGGAGAAACAGACCTCCGCCGCAGGGTTGCGAAAGACATTAATCAATACCCGGGCGCTCTCCGCGGATGTAAACGGAGCGCTGGACCCGGATTATCAGGAGGTTCATGAAAAGCGCAATGCCGCTCGCCTGGGCTACGGAATCTGTATTACCAAGTTTACCGGCTCCGGCGGGAAATCCGGAGCCAATGATGCCAGTGCCGAATACGTAGGCTTTCTTCGCAGGCTCCTGAACGCCCGGAAAATCATCTGGCAGACCGGGGAACTGGGTCGCGTGGATGAGGGTGGTGGCGGCACCATTGCCAAATTTCTGGCGGAGCACGGGCTGGAAATCGTGGACTGCGGTCCGGCTTTACTGGGAATGCACTCCCCGTTTGAAATCGCCAGCAAAGTGGATGTCTATATGGCGTATAAGGCCTATAAGGCCTTTTTCGAGGCCGGTCAATAAAATTCAATAATTTTCGACCATGACGGACAATACCTACACCTGCCGGGAGTACCGGCAGGAAATGATTCTGCTGAGTCTGAAGAAACGGCTGGCTGCTGCGGATATTTCTGAAGAAGAAAAAAAATACCTGCAACAGCAGATCGCCGAAGTGGAACAATCCATGGGGATGGAGTAGCACCTTGTCCGATGAGGCCTGTCTTTTCGGAGATGGTTTACTTTTTTCTTCGGCAGGGGAAACCGCAGTGGTTCATAATGAGTAAAACGCAGGAATCGGGGAAGAGGGGAGAATTTCGGCAAGCGTCCGGTGCTTCCTGTTTCAGCGCTTTTTTCCCGAAGCTGGCCGGCGTTATCGCAATAGCAGCGGGGCTGCTTTGTCTTCTGCAATTTCCGGCAAAGGCCGGGGATTTCGGAGGAGCAGAGAGCGGACCGGCCGCCTGTATCGGCGAACAAGACAGTCTTGTGGTCAGAAGCTGCGGGGACGACCAAACGGTCTGGTTTTCTGAAAATGAACACAAGCAACTTATTCCGGCCTCGATCATAAAACTTCTTACCTGTCTGGCGGCTTTTCATTATCTGGGGCCTGACTTCCACTTTGAAACGGAAATTTATCGGAGGGGCCAAAGGGACATCGTTCTCAAAGGGTATGGGGACCCTTGTTTCGTATCCCGGGAAATCGCGCGGGCGGCTGCTGCCGTGCGTAAAACATTTCCATCGGTCCGCGACATTCTGGTGGATGACTCCTTTTTTGCTCCGGGCATTACCGTTCCCGGCCGCACACGGGATTCTCGAGAGCCTTATAATGCGCCCAATGGTGCTTTATGCGCGAACTATAACTCCATAGCGGTTGCGCGGCGAAACGGCGCTTTCGTCAGTGCCGAACCGGAGACGCCCTTATTGCCGTTTGCTCTGCGGCGTCTTCAGGACCGGCCGGAAGTTACCGGCCGGGTACTTTTAATTCGCGATCAGGCCGAGGCGCCGCTTTATGCCGGGGAACTGCTGGCCTGTTTTCTGAAGCGCTACGGCTGCGAAGTCCGGGGAGAGATCAAAAGAGGAAGAATTGATGCGGCCCAGGATACGCTGGTAATTAGACAGACTTCCGCTTATTCCTTGTCGGAAGTGGTGGAAAAATTGTTGCGGTACTCCAACAATTTCATCGCCAATCAGTTGTTGTTACGGTGCGGTTCCAGAGTTTACGGTCCTCCGGCCACTTTGGCCAAGGGGGTGCGAGCGGTTCGTCATTATGCCCGGGTCGTTTTGAAAATCGATGATTTTCAGCTGGTTGAGGGGTCGGGTTTGTCCCGGCGCAACCGAATATCGGCTGCAGCCATGAGCCAGATAATGACCGCTTTTTCCCCTTATCATGAATTGATGCGCCAAAAGGGTGAGGATTACTACAAAACCGGCAATCTCCAGGGGGTGAGTACCCGCGTGGGGTATCTGGAAAACGGCCGGAAGGAAATGGTTTCTTATGTCATCATGGTTAATACACCCGGTAAGATTGCCACCGTCATTCTTGCGGCTGTCAAAAGTCGGGTGGAACATTACGGGGAAGATGAATGAAAAAAGCGGTTGTTAACCGGAATCCAGCAATATCCTGCCGGTGGCAGCTCCGGGTTTGGGAAAAGCGGGGTAACGAGAAGAAAAAATGACGGAGGCTACCAGGCTACTGGCGGATATTCCGCTGTTTGACGAATGGGACCGGCGGTTTGCCGGTTTAATGGACCGGCTGAATGAGGGCAGACAGGAAGATTGCCGAACGCTTACGCTGGGCGCGGCTCTGGTCAGTCGGTTCAGCAGAGAGGGGCATATCTGTTTCGACTATACCGAAGCTGTTCCCTTGTTGGAGAAAACCGGCGGTACGATATTTCTTCCCGACAGGGAAGATTGGGAGCGGGCGCTGGCCGGGAGTTCCCTGGTGGGCTTTCCCGGCGATTATAAACCCCTGATCAGAGACAGGCGGGGCCGGATCTATTTATACCGGTACTGGCGTTATCAGAAGCAGATTGCCGATTTTATCAGAGAACGGATGGAAAATCGCCCGGAGATAAAGGAAGCGTTGCTTATAGACAGTTTTTCCCGGTTGTTCCCAAAGGAAACGTTCGAAGCGCCGGAGCCCTCCGGGGTGGATAAGATGCAGGCGCGGGCGGCTTTTTCTGCCGTAACTCACAGTTTCTGTGTTATTTCCGGCGGTCCCGGGACCGGTAAGACCACTACGATTGCCCGCATTCTGGCGCTTCTGGTGGAACAGCATCCCGCTTCCGGCCTGCGTATCGCCCTTACCGCGCCTACGGGCAAAGCCGCGGCCCGCCTTGCCGGCGCTGTCGTTACCGCCAAGAGGCGGTTAAACTGTGTTTCCGCTGTGCGGGAAGCGATTCCCGAAACGGCCTTTACCCTGCATCGGCTTCTGGGCAGCCGTCCCGGTTCCGTCTATTTTCGCCATTCTGCCGATAATCGTCTGGCGGTGGATGTGGTGGTGGTAGATGAGGCCTCAATGGTAGATATGGCCCTGCTGGCAAAATTGTTGGCGGCTTTGCCGCCTCATTGCCGCCTGGTCCTGGTCGGTGATAAAGATCAATTGGCCTCGGTGGAGGCCGGTTCCGTGTTTGCGGACATTTGTGCCGCCGGTAATATGGACCGCTTTTCTTCCTCATTTTTGGAAAGGTTTGTCGTTGCGGGAATCCCGTCGGCTGAATCACCGGTTTCCGGCCGGGAACACAGAAATAAAGAGGATTGCCTGTTTGACGACAGTCTGGTTCAACTGGAAAAAAATTACCGGTTTGACCCCGGCGGTGGAATCAGCCGGTTGAGCCGGGCGGTCCGGGAAGGAGACGGCGCTGAGGTGGTATCTGTTCTGGAAGCCCGTCAATATCCGGATGTTACCCGGATCTCTCCCGAAAATGAGAACTGGCGGGAACAGATCTGGCGGAAAGGGTATGACTGGTTTTTATCGTATTGTTCCGCCGCTGCGGATATTGCCGAGGTATTTCTTCGATTTGAGCGGTTTCGGATTTTATGCGCGCTGCGGGAAGGTCCACAGGGTGCAAATACCATAAATGCTGTTATAGAGGAGCGGATTAAAAAAAATATCCTTACCGGGCCGGATGCGATATGGTATCCCGGGCGGCCGGTGATGGTGATCAGAAATGATTATCATTTACGGTTGTTTAACGGGGATGTGGGCATTGCCTTGAAAAACGGGGCGGGGCGGCTGCGGGTCTGGTTTTTTGACGGAGGAGAGATTCGCCGGTTTCATCCCCGCCGGCTCCCGGAACATGAGACGGTCTACGCTATGACTGTGCATAAAAGCCAGGGGACGGAGTTTGGCCGGATTCAGTTGATTTTGCCGGAGAAAGACGCCCCGGTGGTAACCCGGGAGCTGTTGTATACGGCGGTAACCCGGGCGGCAAACGCTGTGCAGATTGTGGCTCGGCGGGACATACTGCAAGCAGCGGTTTCTCGGCGGACATTCCGCATGTCGGGCCTTGCGGAGGAGTTGTGGAATCCATGACCGGGCTTCGGCATGGTGCCGGGAGAGGTTTCCCGTCGATTTATTGCAATCCTGGAGTTTATTCCGGATTTGCCTGCCGTATGGTTTGCCGGATTTGCTTTTGGATTTTTGAAAAAGGAACGAATGGGGTTTTTCTTCATGAGAAAGGGGGCTCCCCCCCCGATTTTTTAACATGGGAGGTGGATATGAATCTTGTTGTTGCCAGCGATCATGCGGGCTTTGAAATGAAGCAGGAAATGATGAATTATCTGCGGCAAAACCATGCTGCCTGGAAAATTGCGGATATGGGACCGGAGGATGACACTTCCGTGGATTATCCGGTATATGCTCACCGAGTGGCAGATGCGGTTTCGCGGGGAGAAATTCGTCGCGGCATATTAATTTGCGGCACCGGTCTGGGCATGTCGATGATGGCCAACCGCTTTCTGGGGGTACGAGCGGCGGTGTGTACAACTGTCGAGATGGCGCAAAAGAGCAGAGAGCACAATCGTTCAAATGTTCTGTGCCTGTCGGCGCGGATGGTTACGCTGGAAAAAAATATTGAAATCGTAAAACGATGGCTGGAAACAGATTTCAACGATGGGGAAAGACACCTTCGGAGAATCCAGTTGATGGATTTTCTTCAGAGCCGATAACGAAAAGAGGGCGGGCGGAAAGCTTCAGTCCTCGTAGGCCTGCATAAACTCATGCAACGCATTTTTCAGCCAGTCGGCGGATCTATAATTGGTCATAATCAGCAGGAGGCCGTTGATGTCCTGCATGTCGAACTGAAAAAGGGTTTTCATGACAATAGCGGTTTGCTCGCTGTCAAAATGCTTCAAAAGAAAACGATAATCGTTGTTTTCAAGACTTAAAAGTTCGGGGGGCGTATAGGAAACTACGGTGTTCAGCATGTCGGATATTTTTCCCACACAGGCGCCAATCAGAATATTGCTGATTTCCAGCAGCAGGCCTTCCTTAATGCGGTCATCTTCCGGCGCCCTGGTTTCTCCCGGAGACAGAGAGATGTTGCTGTATTGGGTGATGTTCAAAAAGTTGCTCAGAATTCTTTCGGTGCCGCTGGGTAAAAACAGAACGCCCGAGCCGGTAAATTTTCCCCAGAATTGCTGACCGGTAACGCTGTTTTTCCGGCCATGATTGATTGTTTCCAGGAGGTAGCCGGGCAACTCACTGGAGTGAAGAACTCTGACGTCCGGTACGCTCAGGATGACTTGTATGTCAATTAAGTTGGCAAGATCGGCGGTGGCATTGCCGAAAGCGATATTCATAATTTCCTGAAGAATATCTTTTTCTTCTTCAGAAAACGCAAAGAAGTTGCTTTGTTCTCTGGTCATGGGGTGTTTTTTCCTTCTAAGGCAGTCTTCACTTTTCCCAGCGCCTCTTCGATCATTTGAGATTTGGCGGGCTTCTTCAATAAAGTAAAGGCTCCCTTCTCCATAGCGTTGGAAATGGATTTGGGTTGTACGTCGGCAGTGGTCACAATTATCAGCGCTTTATCGTCAATTTTTCTGATTTCTTCGATAGCGGAATATCCATCCATATTGGGCATGGTTAAATCCATAAAAACGACTTCCGGTTTCAGCAGTTGATATTTTTTTATGCCATCCTGGCCATCGGTTGCTTCGAAAATTTCGTACCCCTGATTTTTCGGGATAGAATTCTTCAGCATTTTGCGTGCAACAGGAGAATCATCAACAATCAAAATCTTTTTAATCATCAGTACACCTTTTGTCGAATAAATTTATAACCTGTGTATATAGCTGTATCAGACCTCAAGCCTGAATACGTTGTTTTTTGAGGTCGGTAAGTTTAAAGGCGGTGTATTTGTTATACAATATAATATGGCGGCAAAAGTGTCAAGGTGAAATCGAAAAAGGGGCACGGTTTGGCCCCGGACAAGGCCCGGAAGCGGCATTTTATCGATAATGACAGTAGGGGAAACAGTGGTGGAATTTACAGCAGGAACGGACATTGTGAAATAAACGTTTGTGGATTGACCTGAATGCCGTTAAAAAAAAGTTCATAATTCAACTGCTGCTTGTCTTCAGAAACCTGCTTATCATTGGAGGAAAGGTAACCGATTACCTCTCCTTCGTTGATTTTATCTCCGGCTTTTTTTGATAATTTTGTGAGATAGGTATAACGGGTAGTGAAGCCGTGACCGTGGTCAATCATCACTATGGTACCGTCGCCTTCCCGCTTGCAGTATGAAATAATACCGCTGGCCGGCGTTTTTACGGCGACCATGGGATCGGTTTTAATGGAGAGCCCTTTATGCAGTTCTTGATTGCCGGTCAGGCGGGATTCATAAATTTCAAATTTTTTTATAATCGCCCCCTGTACGGGTAGTGATGCGGGCAGACTGGTTATCGGGTTTATGTAGACATCTGATTCCTGAAGAATGAAGGAATGGTTTGCAGCAGATATGGTTTCCTCCCTGCTGTCGTCATGTGTCGCCGGTTTCCGGGCTGTCAGATGGTCAGCTGCTTTGTCCGTTTTTTTGTTGCTGTTTTCTGTTGAAGCGGCAGTGCTGTCTGCTTTGGATCCGCCTACGCCGAACAGGTTGTCATCATCTGCTGCCGGTTTGATGCGGGCGATTTGATGGATATTGTCTTCCAGACTCCGCAACTGCTCCATCTTGGAACGAAGCCGGTCCAGTCTTTGATCCAGGAATTGTACCTGTTCGGTATAGGTTGCCAGTCGCTCTTTTTGCGCCTGGGACTGTTGTTGCAGCAATAGTGGGTTACTTTTTATCGAACGAAGGTGGTCGTATTGCACAAAGAAGTATCCGCCCCCGACCAGGACGACACCGACTATAAAAGCCAGCGCCAGCAGGGAAGATTTGGAGATGGTGATCTGCCTGCTGGTGTAGGTGTCCTCGTTAAAGATTGAAATTGTGAGCGTTTTTTTTATAAATGTTTTCAATTTTTCTCAGCCTGTGATGCCTCGGATGATTGGATGTCAAGCCCGATCGTATCGTATCGTTATTTTTCTCCCGCGGCTTTGTTTATCTTTATCTATCCGGATATATTACAATTTGTTGGATTATCCGTTTTTTTTGATATAAAATTCCGCCCATTATCAACTTGTTTATTTCAAAAAAGATCATGTTTGTCAATCGTTTATTGAAAATTTAGCAATTTTCCGGAGAGGATTCACCGCTGAAAGGCTTCTGCTTACATAGATATTCCATTTTTTATGCAGAACTTCCTTTTTGCTATTCATGGCGCAGGGCATCGATGGGATCCAGACAGGCGGCCTGTCGGGCCGGGAAAAAGCCGAAGACCACGCCCACGGCTGCGGAGAAGGCAAAGGCGATGATGATGATTCCGGGATTAAGGATAAACGGCACGCCCAGCAATCGAGAACCAGCGCCTGCGGCCGCCAGCCCCAGAATGATACCAAAAAATCCACCGAACAGGGAAAGAACCATGGCCTCGATCAGAAATTGCAGCAGCACATTCCGCGCCAGGGCGCCGATAGCCAGCCGGGTGCCGATTTCCCGGGTACGTTCGGTAACAGACACCAGCATGATGTTCATAATGCCGATGCCGCCCACCAGCAGGCTCACGGCGGCCACGGCGCTGAGCAAGGCGGTCATCACGCGGGTGGTACCGGTGAGCGCGCCCACGATTTCCTGCATGTCGCGTACGTGAAAATCGTCGTTCTGGCCCGGTAGAATCCGTCGCCGCTCCCGCATCAATTGTTCGATATCCGCCTGGACCCGGCTGGTGGATACTCCGTCCAGGGCTGATACATAAATGGTTTCCACGTCCGTGCCGCCCTGCATTCGCCGCTGAAACGTCCGCAGGGGCAGGAGCACCAGGTTGTCCTGGTCCCGGCCGAAGCTGGACTGGCCTTTGGCGGCCAGCACCCCCACCACCTGGCAGGCAAGTTTGTTCAGCCGGATTCTGGCCCCTAATGGGTTTTCACTGTCGAATATTTCATCCCGGACGGTGGTGCCGATGAGGCAGACCGTCCGCCCGGCCCGGGCTTCATTGCCCGAAAACAGACGGCCCGCCAGACAATCCCAGTCCCGCACCTTGAGGTAGTCATTGGTCACCCCCATGACCGTGGTATTCCAGTTCCGGTTACCGTGAATCACCTGGGCACCCTTGGTGGAGGCCGGCGCCACCGCCTCCAGTCCGAATATTTCCCGGCGGATGGCCTCGGCATCTTCAATGGTGAAAGGATTTGCGGCCATGCGTCGACCGCCCGGGCCGTGAAATCCCTGACCCGGCCGAACATGGAGCATGTTGGTGCCCAAGGCAGCTATTTCGGCCGTGACCTGAGCGGTAGCGCCCCCGCCTAATGTCACCATGGTGATGACCGCGGCCACGCCGATGACAATGCCCAGGATGGTCAAAAAGGACCGCAGCACGTTTCGCCGGATGGCCCGCAGGGCCAGCAGAATCGTCTCCCGGATCATACGGCCGCTCCTCTTTCCGGGGCGACGCCGGCGCCGGCGCCGTCGATGCGGCCGTCCAGAAAATTTACCACCCGACGGGCATAGGCTGCCATGGCCGATTCGTGGGTCACCATGACCACAGTGATCCCCCGGTTCCGGTTCAGGGACGTGATCAGTTTCATGATCTCCACGCTGGTGGCGGAATCCAGGTTGCCGGTGGGCTCATCCGCCATGAGCACCACCGGGTTGATGACCAGCGCCCGGGCAATGGCTACCCGCTGCTGCTGACCGCCGGACAGCTCGCCGGGGGTATGATGCTCCCAGCCGGAAAGTCCAACCGACGCCAGGGCTGCCATGGCTTGGCGATGCCGTGTTTTCATGGACACACCCCGGTAAACCAGCGGAAGCTCCACATTTTCCAGGGCCGAAGTCCGGGGCAGCAGGTTAAACCCCTGAAATACGAACCCGATGTAATGGCGCCGCAGCAGGGCCCGCTGATTCCGGGTGAGGCGCTCCACGGCCGCTCCCTTGAAGCGGTATGATCCGGCGGACGGCACATCCAGGCAGCCCAGAATATTCATGCAGGTGGACTTGCCCGATCCGCTGGGGCCCATCACGGCTACGAACTCTTCGGCCGTGATCTCCATGTCAATGCCGCGAAGCGCGTTCATGACCGCCTTGCCCGAGCCATAGGCCTTGGTCACGCCGGACAGTTGAATCAGTGGCAACGGTTGGCGTTGATTATTGATTTTTTTATTCCCTTCAAAAATGTTGGTCTCGTTTCTATGCTCCCGGGAATGTGCAGGAACCGGTTTTTTGTCATAGCGCGTATACGACGAAGCAATCTTTTTCTAAAGCCTTATCAATAGGACTTTCAATCTTTTTTCGTTTCGCGCTATGACACCAATAACGGTTTTTTTGAATTGCGACACCGCCTCTCCCGGGTGGGAATGCAGAGACGGTCCGTTCCGTTACTCCACCGCCCCGATAGCCCCCACGATCACTTCCATGCCCGGTTCGATGTCCCCGCCGGTAATCTGGGTCCTGACGCCGTCGGTGACGCCGATGGTAACCGGAACGGCTTGGGGACGGCCGGCCCCCATCACCCACACTTTGTCCTTATCCGTTATGCCGTTACCGGATCGTTCCCTCCGGCGCGGCGGCCGGGGAAAAAGTTTGCGTGTGAAACTGGTGTTGACTTCCTTTTCGGTTTGAACGGCCGCTCCCGGCGGTGCCGGCGGCGAAAAGCGGAGGGCGGCGTTGGGCACCAGTATGGCATCCGCTATCCGGTTTACCGTTATGTCCGCGGTGGCGGTCATGCCCGGCCGCAGCAGCAGGGCTTGATTGTCCACCTGGAGCACGGTTTCATAGGTCACTACCCCGTCCGTATTCCGGGCCGCAAAGCGAACCTGGGTAATGCGGGCCGGAAAGGTTTTTCCGGGGTAAGCATCTACGGTAAAGGTGGCCGTTTGTCCCTTTTCCACCAGCCCCACATCCGCCTCGTCCACATCCACATGCAGCTCCATGCGGGCCAGATCTTCGGCCAGAGTGAACAATACCGGGGCCTGAAGAGAAGCGGCCACGGTCTGGCCCGGTTCCACATCCCGGCTCAGCACAATGCCGTCGACAGGGGAGCGGATCACCGCCTTGCCCAGGTCGGTTTCCGCATATTCCAGCACCGCTTTTGACTGCTTTACCTGGGCCAGAGTCGCCGTCACATCGGCCTGCGCCCTGGCAAACGCGGCTTCCGCCGCCTCCAGCTCATAGGCGGACGGGATCCTGCCCCCGCTCAATTCACGGGCACGGGTAAGTCTTTCATACTGCGCTTGTGCGTCTCTTCGCGCCGCCATGGCCTGGGCTACTTTGGCCCGGGACGATTCCATGGCGGCCCGGTACCGGGTCACATCCGCCTCCAGCTTGTCGGTGTCCAGCCGGGCCAGCACCTGGCCTACGCTGACCCGGTCGTTGTAATCCACGGCCACGGTCTCGATAATACCGGAAAGCTCACTGCCCACATCTACCTGGTTGGTGGGTTCCAGATTGCCGGTGGCGCTTACGGTCATGGTAAGGCTGTCACGGGTCACCGGCCGGGTTTCATAGCGCAGTTTTTGATTTTTTTCGCGGGTCTGCCAGACAATCAGGCCGGCGATAAAAAGGGCCGCAAGCATACTCCATATGAGCACATGTACCACCATAGGCCTGGGGTCGGCCTTCTTGTCCAGATTCAGGGTTTGCCGAATATCTGTCTCTTCGACACCGGGTAAGGGCTCCTCATGATTGTCAAAATGATTGTTTCTGCTCATTGTTTTGTCTCTCCGTCGGACAGGTCATCCGGCTCACCGGCCGCCAGGGATGTCCAACCTCCGCCCAGGGCTTTATACAGGCGGACCAGGTTTATACTCACCGAGGCGCGGCTCTGCAGCATCTCATCTTCATAAGAGAGCAGCGTCTGCTGGGCATCAAGAAGCGTGTCAAAATCAATCAGGCCGGCGTCATATTTGTTCCGGGACAGTTCTGCGGCCCGGCGGGCCGCATCCACGGCTTTTTCCAGAGACTGTCGCCGGTTCAGTTCCTGGCCATAGGCGGTCAGAGCGTTTTCCACCTCTTCCAGGGCGGCCAGCACCGCTGTCTCATACGCCAGCAGCGCCTCTTTTTGCCGGGATGTTTTTACCTTGATATTGGCGCGAATGGCGCCGGCCTGAAAAATCGGCCAGGATATGCCCGGACCGTAACGCCAGAACCGGCTTCCCGCCGTAAAGAGGTCGTCCGTGGACAGGGCTTCGTAGCCGATGGAACCGCTTAGCGCCAGTTTGGGATAAAGCTCGGATTCGGCCACGCCGATTCGGGCAGTCTGCGCGGCCAGTTCGCGTTCGGCCTGCCGGATATCCGGCCGGCGGCGCAGCAGATCCGCAGGCACACCGACGGCGATAGCCTCAGGGGCCCGGGGCACCGGGGAACGGTCTTCAAGTTGATCTTTCAGGCTGCCCGGCTGTTTACCCAGCAAGACAGCCAGCCGGTTTCCGGCTTCCGCAATAGCCGTTCGCAGGTCGGGTATGCGGGCGCGGGTGTTTTCCCTGACGGCCCGGGCCTGTTCCAGGGCCAGTTCATCGTCAAGCCCGGCCTCGAAGCGATGGCGGGTAAGGGTAAACGTTTCGGTCTGAATGGAAAGGTTTTGAAGGGTTGTGTCCAGCCGGGCCTGGGCGGTCCGCAGCTCCAGGTAGTTCAAGGCCACCTCGGCCGCAAGGGACACCAGCACGTCATGGACAGCCGCGCAGCTGGCCTGAATGTCCGCCTCGGCCGCTTCCGCCGCCCGGCGCAGCCCTCCGAAAAAATCGATTTCCCAGCCGGCATCAAAGCCCGTGGCATAGCTGGTCCGAACGGTACTGCTGCTTCGAGAGCGGATGGTCGATCCCGACACCTCCAGTTCCGGAAAGAGCCCGGACCGGGTGACGGTACGCTCGGCCCGGACCTGGATCAGGCGCTCCATAGCGGTTTTCAATTCCAGATTGGCGGTCACGGCTCGCTGAATCAGTCCGGATAAAAGGGGGTCGTCAAAAGTATTCCACCAGTCGGCAATAATTGTCTCGTTGCCGTTCCGGCCGGCTTGCATTGTGGTATGCCAGGATCGGGAAACGGTTATCTCGGGGCGTTGATAGTCCGGCCCTGCAGCCGGGCAGCCGGCAAGAAACAGGAAGATTCCGGACAGACATATTATCTTTATTTCAGAATATGTTCGATCTATTCCCATGGCCGATTTGTTGCTGTTTTTTACAGGCACGCTTATGATATTAAGACAGCGTACCTGAATAAATAGTTTACCTTTTTTGCTTTTTTTCAGGGGCGGGGAAAAATGAGTTGCGCCCCCGCACTCCGACGGCTATTATACAAAAAAAAGCGTTTTTTTTCTTTTAATCTTTCACTGCGTCAAGGGATAAAAAAAGGAGGGGTATATCATGACGGATAACGGAAGAGATGAAAATTACGAAGAAGAACCCAAACTTCAATTGGAAAATGAAGATTTGATGCCGGCGGAAGAACCGGACTCGATCAGTGCGGAAGAAGATTGCGACGATGAAGATGATGATTCTGCCTATGCGGATGAAGATGATGTGGTTTTGCCGGGAAAATTTCCGACCCTGTCGTTTAATCCGGGGGATGTGATTTTCAGCGAGGGAGATCGCGGTAATGAGGCCTATTTTATCCTGAGCGGAGAAGTAAAGATCACCCGGAATTATAAAAACAAACAGATGGTGATCAATCATTTGGGCCGGGAGCAGATTTTCGGTGAGATGGCCATTATTACCGGTGATCCCCGTACGGCAACAGCCGAAGCCCTGGAACATACGGAAGTTTTTATCATTACAGAGGAAAAGATCAAGGAAAATTTGAGCCAGCATCTGGCAATCATAAAAACCCTTATCGACCAGTTGATTGAGCGACTGAAGCAACATTTGAAACAACAGTCGACCTTTTTAAGTAAGATTGAACGGTCCATGAAAGTGGACAAAAAATTGAAAAAACTGAAGATGAAAGCACAGGAATATGAGCAGGAAAAATCGGCTGCGGAAATCGATGAAGATATGGCAGACCTGTTACAAATGATTCGACAGATATAAGCTGCTCTTTATCCGTTTTTTTTTTGCTCCTGTGTTTTTTTTAGCTGAGTCGCTGCTTTTTTGTTCGGGAAGCCGGCTTCAGAAAACCGCTTTTTTTCATGCCAGAAAACCGGTTCCGCACTCAGGGGATTACGAAAATTTTTTCTTGTGGATTATTTGTTACCCGGCCAATGATGGCGGCCTGCTCGCATCCGGCGACAAGCAGGTTTTCCAAAGCCTGTTGCCCCTGATCCGCCTCCAGGCAGAGCAGCAACCCCCCGGATGTCTGGGGATCGAAAAGAATATCCTGCAGGATGGTGTCGACCGTTTTCGTAAATTCTACCAGCGCCATCCGGAATTCTTTGTTTTTGAAAGCTCCGGCCGGCAGTAATCCCATGCCGGCATATTCCACCGCTTTCCGCAGCAGAGGGATGCGGCCGGCTTCAATTTCCAGGCTGCATCCGGAGCCGATTACCATTTCCGCCAGATGCCCCAGCAGACCGAAACCGGTGATATCCGTACAGGCATGCACCGGATAGGCGGTCATCACTTCCGCCGCGCGCCGGTTCAACCGTGCCATTACGCTGGTCACTTCTTCTACTGTGGCACCATCGGCTATTCCCCCCTTGATGGCCGTATTAATAATACCGGTTCCCAGCGGCTTGGTCAGAAGCAGACAATCCCCCGGCACCAGACCGTGTTTGGACCAGCATTTGTCCGGATGTACAAAGCCGGTTATGGACAGGCCGTATTTGAGTTCGGCATCTTCCACGCTGTGACCGCCAACCAGAGCGACATCCGCTTCCGTGAGTTTATCCAGACCCCCCTGGATAATCTCCTGCAAGACAGATAAGTCCATGGACTTCAAGGGAAAACTTACCAGGTTCATGGCGGTCTTGGGGACCCCGCCCATGGCATAGACATCGGACAGAGCGTTGGCCGCGGCAATCTGGCCGAACCGGTACGGATCATCCACAATGGGCGTGAAAAAATCGACCGTCTGGATGAGGGCCAGATCGTCGGAAACCCGATAAACGCCGGCATCGTCCGCCCCCTTCACGCCCACCATGACATTCGGGTCGGTGGGAATCTTCAACCCGCAAAGCGCTCGATCCAGGTCCCCTGGAGGAATTTTGGAGGCTCAGCCGGCACCGGCCACGGTTTCGGTCAATCGTTTTTTTTCTTTTTCCAAAAATGTTCCCCTGCCGTTTATGGAAGTGGTAATGCTCTGATCGTTGACCAAAATGTTTGACAATGCAAGAGCAAACAATGAGGAATGGAAAGAAAATTTTTACAGGCATGTATTTTTATGAATCGTATAGCAGATAATGATTTTGTTCATGCCGGAGACAACACCGGCCCGGCATAAACCGCATCGTTGGAACATACTTGCAATCGGATAACGCCAGTTGCAGCCCGTTCAAGGGCCGGCCGGTTTACCGGGCTGATTGCAGGCGCCGGCCGAAATGATACAGTTCGTAAATCGCCCGGGCGGCATGCTCCGGTGTTGCCAGCAAGGGAATGTCGCGGCCGAAAAATTTCTGTACCCGCTCCAGCCAGGAGGCAGATCCCAGGGTCATGATCAGAAAGGGCTTGTCGGTAGCAGCTTCCTGCCGCATTTTCCGGATGTCACCAAACCAGTCCGCCATGTCCATGTTCATGGCCTGGTCTTCCATGCTTTGCACTACCCGGTCCGGAATGACCGGAATCAGAATAATGCTGTGCATCTCTTTCGTATTAAGGGCTGTGGCCACGGCTGTTCCAAAAAGTCCGGAAGGACCGACGTCCAAGGGGTTGCGCACGTTCATCCAGCCGGGGGCTTCGGCTTTGATGCGGTTCACGGCTTCCGCGGGGTAGGGTGGCAGTTTCAGCCCCAGACTGACGCAGGCATCCGTGGTCATGGCGCCCATGGAACCGGAGGAGGTGACCATCGTCACATTGGGTCCGGCCGGCAGGGGCTGGGTGGCGAAAACCCTGGCCAGGTCGAACAACTCTTTGAAGTTGTCCGCCCGGATGAGACCGCACTGCTGAAACATTCCCTCGTAGATGGCGTCGTCTCCGGCCATGCTGCCGGTATGGGAGGCGGTGGCCGCCTTGCCGTCTTCCGTGCGGCCGCTTTTTAACACCAGGACCGGTTTCTTCGCGGCCACGCGCCGGCCGGTTTCCAGAAACCGGCGTCCGTTTTTGACCCCTTCCATATACAAAACAATCACCCGGGTGGTTTCATCTTCAGCCAGATAATCGAGCACGTCACATTCATCCACGTCCAGCCGGTTGCCGATGGTGATGACTTTGCTCAGCCCGAGATTTTCCCCGGGCGCCCAGTCGATGAGAATATTGCCGAAAACCCCGCTCTGGGCCACCACCGCGATGTTTCCGGGAGACAGACCGGCAAAGGAGATTTCGCTGGTGGCAAACCCGTTGTGGGGGTTCATGACGCCCACGCAATTGGGGCCGATAATCCGGGTGTCGGTGTCTTTCACCAGGTTATAAACGGTTTCTTCCAGCGCTTTGCCTTCCGGGCCGGTTTCGGAAAACCCGGCCGATTCAATGATGATGGAGCGGATGCCTTTTTGCAGGCAGCCCCGGACCGCCTCCGGAATGGCCGGGGCGGGGATGACGATAACGGCCAGATCGATTTCCGCGGGTACGTCGGTAATGGCGGGATACACCGGCAGCCCGAACAGTTCGGTCTGTTTGGGGTTCACCAGATAGAGCCGGTCGTGATAGCCGTTTTCCATCAGGTACTTGGGCACACCAAAGCCGAAGCCGAATTTGCTGGTGGCGCCGATTACCGCTACGGTCCGGGGGGCAAAAAACGCGTTGGATAGAAGGGGTCGGTTGGCCATGCGAATCCTTATTGGGTATCAAATTGACAGTTTCGGGGGCGATCAGCGCCCCTCGCCGGTTTTTCCACCTTGAAGAACATACAGCAGCTCGGAATCTTGTTCAAGTCCTTTGTTTTTTCTGGTCGGGTTCACCACCGCCGACGGGCAAACAGTGACTTACACCCGGAAGGCGGAAAACCTGTCTCATCCCAAAATTCGTATAACGCAAAAACCAGACAGAACGGGCGCTTCATCAAGTTCCCTTTTTACATCAGATCTGTTGGTATAATATCTTGATATCAAAGATTAATCACATATGACCAAGGAGGGTTTTCCTGTTCGGTCTGGGGGGACATATTTGCCGGCCATATACAGTTCAATAACATGCCGGACCTGTATGTCGGTATATCCCGCTTCTGCCAGCATGCCCATGAGTTGAATCATACAGGCCGGGCAAGCGGTGGCAACCGCCCGGCAGCCGGTTTGGTGAATGGCCTCGGCTTTCACCTGCCCGATGCGGCGAGAGAGATCATAATGGGTCAATCCGAAACTGCCGCCCATCCCGCAGCAGGCGTCAGCGCCGTTCATTTCAACCAATCGGCAGCCCGGGGCGTTTTTCAGCAGAATCCGGGGAGCCCGGGATACGCCCAGGGAGGTTTTCAGGTGACAGGGGTCGTGATAGGTAACCGGAACAACAGGCGCTTGCGCGCCGGCGGGAGCCGGCTGACAGTGCGGGGCGATAAATTCGCTGATATCCATGGTTTTCCCGGATATCCGGGCAATTTTTTGTTTGTTTTCGCCGGCTTTATCCATTATCAGGGGCCAGAGTATTTTGATGGTAAAGGCGCAGGTGGCGCAGGCCGTAACCAGCCGGTCAAAGTCCATTTTTGCCAGTTGATGCAGGTTGCCCAGAACCAGGTGGCGAAAGGCGGTTTTGTCCCCCGCGGCCAGGGCGGGAATGCCGCAGCAGAACTCATTTTCCAGAAACAGAACCCGGGCGCCGTGGTATTCCAGGGCTTTTACCGCCGCCTCGCCCACGTGGGGAAACATTTTGTCGAGCAGACAACCGGTATAAAACAGGACGGTGGTTTCGGAGGAGCGGTCGGCTGCTGTTTGCCGCCGGTGTTGTTTGTCCAGGCGATGAAAAGAAACCGGCGCGAGGGGCACCAGCAAACGGCGGGAAAGCAGCAGGGCGGCGCTTGTCCGGGGCGCCCGGATTTCCGGCGCACGCTCGCTTTTTTTCAAAAACAGCGGCTGCAATCGGGCCGCCAGGGCGGTTGTCTTTTCAAATCGTTGGGGCCGGGCGATAATTTGCCGGAAAATAAATTTTTTCCACGGAGACAGTCCCAAGTACGCCTGTAATAAAATCCGGGCGTCAAGAAAAATTTTCAAGGTGTTTACCCCCGTGGGACAGACCTCGGCGCATCGTCCGCAAAGCAGGCAGCGGTCGAGGATTTTTAATACACGGGGGGCGTCCCGGACGATTTCGGAAATAACGCCCTCCAGGACGGCGATTTTTCCCCGGGCAATATCGCGCTCCAGGCCGGTGTGCGGAAACAGGGGGCAGGCGGCCTGGCAGATGCCGCAGCGTTTGCAGACAGCTGTCTGCTTTTCCAGGGTTTTCGCCAGCCGGGCCAGTTCGGACAATTGTTCCATAAATGGGTTCCGCCATGGTTGTGACAGTTGGATATTCACCCGGCAATCAGGTTTTTCCACCCGTCTCAGAAAGCACTGTACACCAGAAATGTATACCCGGCAAGACGAAGCCGCAGAGAAGAGGGGAGGACCGAATCCCAGGACTCGACTGGCGGGAACCGTATGTGGCCAGAATGATCTCGGTTAGACCCGGAAAAACACCTGGCCAGAAAAATCTTGACACAGGAAAAGACGGAGTATTAAAATGCCTCCATCAAATGATGGAAACATTAGTCTAGATGCGCGAATCCGCAGGGTTCCGTCATACCGAGGTGATTGAAAATATACGGCGCTCTCAAAAACCATCGGACAATCAACAAATGTGGAGGTAAAAATGGATTTCGGATTGGATAAATCACAAAAGGAAATTCAGAAAGCGGCCATGGAGTTCGCCAAAGGTGAATTTGATTCGGAGCTTTCGCTGGAGATGGAAGGAAAAAATGAATTTCCCCAAAAAATCTGGGAAAAAGCCGGTGAGTTGGGATTTATCGGCATGCATTATCCGGAGAAATACCTGGGTCAGGATCTGGGTATGCTGGAAAATGCCCTGGTCGTGGAAGAGTTCTGCCGCAAAGACTCCACCATTGGCTGCGCCATTTCCCTGGCCAGTTACGGCGCGGAATGTCTGGACCGTTTCGGGTCGGACGATTTGAAAGACAAGTTTCTGGCGGATGTGGCCGAAGCCAAAATCAAGTCCACCGTGGCCTTTGTGGAAGCGGCCAACGGCCGGAATCTGGCGCTCACCGCCACCACCGCGGTAAAAGACGGCGAGGACTGGATTATCAACGGCGAAAAATCCTACGTGATTAACGGGGGAGAGGCCGGTTTTTATGTGGTTCTCTGCCGCACGGAGGCCAATGCCGAAGCCGACAAGGGACTCAGCATGATTCTGGTAGAAGGCGACCGGGACGGCATCTCCATCAATTCGCTGGGGGTCAAGCTGGGAATGAAAATGACCACTACCAGCGATGTGGTTTTCAAGGATGTCCGGGTGCCGGCCGGCAACCTCCTGGGCAAGGAAGGACAAGGGCTGGCACAGGCCGAGGAATTTATGATTTGCAGCCGGATTCTGATCGCCGCCCAGGCCGTGGGCATGGCCCAGGGGGCCATGGAACGCGCCATCGACTATGTCAAAGAGCGGGAGCAGTTCCATCGCAAAATCGCCCAGTTTCAAAACACTCAGCACAAAATCGCCGAAGTGGCCACCGCCGTTCAACAGGCCCGGCTGTTGACCCATTATGCCGCCTGGAACCTGGACAAGGAAAAGAAAGTGGACCCCAAGCTGTCCGCCATGGCCAAATCCGCCGCTACCCGCGTTGCCGTAGAGTCCGGGGCGGAAGCCATCCAGCTTTACGGCGGTTATGGGTATATGACCGAATACGAGGTGGAGAGTTTTTACCGGGATGCCAAAGTCGCCGAGATATTCGAAGGCAATCAGGGCACCCAGAAAGACCTTATCGGCCAGAGCGCCATCGGCAAAATCAAGTAGGCCGGCAGCAGCCAGAACGGTTTTGCGGTTGAATCCATTATCAGACAAATTCGCAGGAGAGAAGGCATTATGAGAATATTACAGTTTGAACCGGAACATGATGAGTATCGGAAAAAATTACGCGATTTTTTTGACCGGGAAGTAAGACCCTATTCCGAAAAGTGGGAAAAAGATCATATCGTCCCCCGGGAAGCCTGGACCAAAATGGGCCGGGAAGGATTGCTGGCGCCCATGGTTCCCGAAGAATACGGCGGCAAGGGGGGAGATTTCCGGTATCCCGTGGTCTGTTTTGAAGAGTATTCCGGAACCAATCAGAGCGGGTTTTTTCTGACTCTGCACAACGATGTGGTGGTTCCCTATATTATTTCCTACGGCACCGAAGAAGCCAAAAAGAAATACCTGCCCGGCTGTGTCAACGGCGACATCGTGACCGCCGTGGCCATGACCGAGCCGGGCGCCGGCAGCGACCTGGCCTCCATGGAAAGCACCTTTGTGGAAGACGGGGATGAATATGTGATCAACGGTAACAAGACCTTTATCTCCAACGCCCATCTGTGTGATGTGGTCATTGTGGCTGCTAAAGACCCCAATGAGGAAAACCCCCATCAGGCGGTTTCGCTGTTTATCGTGGAGTGCACCACGCCGGGATTTGAACGCGGAGAACGGTTTGACAAGATGGGTATGTATTCTCAGGATACCGCCGAGATGTTTTTCAAGGATGTGCGGGTGCCCAAAGAAAATCTGCTGGGGCAAAAAGGGGGCGGCTTCATCATCCTTATGGAAAAACTGCAGCAGGAGCGGCTGTGCGCCGTTTGCGGCGGTGTTTGCGGAGCGGAGCTGATGGTCAATGAGATGATGAATTTCGCCAAAGAGATTCAGACCGGCGGCAAACCCCTGAGCAAGCAGCAGGCCGTGCAGTTCGCCCTGATGGAGATGTACATTGAGGTAAAAATGGCCCGTTCCTTCTGTGATGCCCTGGTGGTGGACCATATTGCCGGGGAAAACGTGGTGGTGGATACTTCCCTGGCCAAATACTATGTAACGGAAATGGCCAATAAAATGGCCGACCGCGGGCTGGATTTATTGGGCGACATGGCCCAGTTCGAAGAAAAGTGCCCGCTGTGCCGGGGCTGGCGGGATGTCCGGATTACCACCATTTTTGCCGGCACCAGTGAAATCATGAAGATGATCGGGGCACGGTTTCTGGGGTTGTAACCGGAGCCGATTGACAAACATTTTTCCCGAAGGGAGCATGTCTTTGCCATGCTCCCTTTTTTATGAGCGGGTAAAAGGGTTTACCTTATCCCGCTTCAAAGTTGATGCCCTCGTAATAAGTCGTCACTCCGGGCTTGACCCGGAGTCTATGCATAATTAAGTAATTGAAAAAAACTGGATACCGGATCAAAGCCTGGCCCGGACAGCGATCCGGGCGCCGGAATGACAAAAAAGATGTTTTCCGACTTTACCAAGCCGTCAAAGTTGTCTCTGGTGGTTTTTTTTCGATAATCTTTGCAATCCCTGTTGTCCAATCTTGACTCCGGTTAAATATCATATAATAATGCCGGAATATGTTTCAGCTCGGGTCCATGATTCGAAGTCGTGAGTGGCGCCGGATTTGCGGACTTTTACAATTTTGGAGACCTGATGGATTTTCAGAGCATTATTTTGCGACTGCAGACCTTCTGGGCCAGAAAGGGGTGCGTACTGGTCCAGCCTTATGATCTGGAAGTGGGCGCGGGAACCTTTCATCCGGAAACTCTGCTGCGGGCCATCGGTCCCGAGCCCTGGAAAGTCGCTTACGTTCAGCCCTCCCGGCGGCCCACGGACGGACGGTATGGAGAAAATCCCAACCGCCTGCAGCACTATTATCAGTTTCAAGTGCTGCTGAAGCCGTCCCCGCCGGATGTGCAGAAACTGTATCTGCAAAGTCTGACCGCCCTGGGAATCAAGCCCGCCGATCATGATATCCGGTTTGTGGAAGATGACTGGGAGTCACCCACCCTGGGGGCTTCCGGACTGGGCTGGGAGGTCTGGCTGGACGGCATGGAAGTAACCCAGTTTACCTATTTCCAGCATGCCGGCAGTATTGAGTTGTCGCCGGTTTCCGTGGAGTTGACCTACGGCCTGGAACGGATTGCCATGTATATGCAGGATGTGGACAGCGTTTATGATTTGTGCTGGACCGGGCCGGTGACTTACGGAGATCTGCATTACATACAGGAAGTGGAGCAGTCCGGATACAATTTTGAAGCGGCGGATGTGGAGATGCTGTTTGATTTTTTCCGCCGGTACGAGCAGGAAGCGCACCGGGTTGTTGAAAAAAAACTGGTCCTCCCGGCCTATGAATACTGCCTGAAATGCTCCCATACCTTCAATCTCCTGGATGCTCGCGGCGCCATCAGCGTTACCGAGCGCACCGGCTATATCAAGCGTATCCGGGATATCGCCCGGGCCTGTGCCCGGCAATACCTGCAACAACGGGAAGAGATGGGTTTTCCCATGCTTTCCTCCGAAAAACAGAGGTAGAACCAGCCATGCCGGCGGAGACATTATTACTGGAAATCGGTGCCGAAGAGCTGCCGGCCGGATATATTCAACCGGCTCTGGCCGCTTTGCAGACAGCGGTGCTGGAGAAGCTGCGGGAAAATCATCTTCCCTGCGGAGCAGCCCATACCCTGGGAACGCCGCGGCGGCTGGCCATCATGGTCACGTCGATCGCACCTCGCCAGAAGGACAGGTCTGTTCGATTGATGGGGCCGCCGGCCGCGGTGGGGATGGACGACGCTGGAAATTTTACGGTGCCGGCGCAGAAGTTCGCGGAAAAAGCGGGCCTTGCGGTGGGGGCGCTGCGGGTGGAACAGACCGACAAGGGAGCCTACCTGTGCGCGGAAAAAAAAGAGAAGGGGCGTCCGGCCAGGACGGTCCTGTCGGAAATATTGCCGCAGGTGATTGCCTCCCTGCCGTTTCCCAAGACCATGCGCTGGGCCGACCGCAGCGATCACTTTGCCCGTCCGGTGCATTCCCTGACCGCCCTGCTGGGGAAATCCGTTATTCGCTTTACCTGGGCCGGTATCACCAGCGGACGTTACAGTTTCGGCCATTTTTTCATGGCTCCGAAAAAAGTAAAAATTTCCCATGCGGAGGACTACCCGGAGGTATTGAAAGCCGCCGGGGTCTGGCCGGATATCGCGGAGCGGCGGGCGCTGGTGGTAAAAGAGAGCGAGCAGGCCGCGGCTTCTCTGGGAGGGATGGTTCTCCCGGATACGGAACTTGTCGATACCGTAACCCAGATGGTGGAATATCCGGTGGCTTCGGCCGGCCGTTTTGCAGAGCGGTTTCTGGAACTGCCCCCGGAGGTCTTGATCACCGCCATGCGCTCCCATCAGAAATATTTCGCGGTGATCGACCGCAAAGAACGTCTGCTGCCCTGTTTTATTGCCGTAAACAACACCCGGGCCGCGGATATGGAGAAAGTGACGGCGGGGCATGAGCGGGTGCTGCGGGCCCGCCTGGAAGACGCCATGTTTTTTTACCGCAAGGACAGAGAAAAACCCCTCTCGGAACGGGTGCAGCAACTGCGGCGGGTGCTGTTTCAGGCGGAGCTGGGGTCCATGCACGACAAAATGCGGCGCCTGCGGCAACTGGTAAAAACCCTGGCGCCTTTTTATGCGGGGACGAACAATACCGGAAAAGACCTGGCGGAAGTTGTCACCCGGGCGGCCGAGCTTTGTAAAGCCGACCTGATAACGCATATGGTGGATGAATTTCCCAAACTGCAGGGCACCATGGGGCGGGTCTATGCCCTGGCGGAAGGGGAGCCGGAAGCCGTGGGCCGGGCCATTGAAGAACATTATTATCCCCTGTACTCCGGGGCCGTTTTGCCGGCATCCCCTGCCGGCGCGCTGCTGGCCATTGCCGATAAAATGGATACGATCTGCGGCTGTTTTCTGGTGGGCCTGGTGCCCAGCGGAACTGCTGATCCCTATGCCTTGCGGCGCCAGGGAATCGGCATTATCCAGATTCTGCTGGATCAGGACCTGCAGCTTTCTCTTCCGGAACGGATTGCCGATGCCGTGCGGCAGTATACGGAGGTCGGGCCGGCGGACAAAGAACCGGTCGTGGAGGCCGTGTATGAATTTTTGCGGGGGCGGATGGCGCAACTGCTGATTGATGAAGGGTATGCCAAAGATATCGTTACCGCCGTCCTCAACGCTTCGGCCCGGGTGGTTCCGGATGTCTGGCGGCGGGTGCGGGCGTTGTCCGATCTGAAATCCCGTCCGGATTTTGAACCTTTGGCCGTGGCCTTTAAGCGCGTAACCAATATCATGAAAAAATCGCCGGCTTCGGCGGCGCCAGCCGTTGCTGAAGACATTTTTGAACATCCCGGCGAGGCCGGCCTTTATGCCGCCGGGGCCCGGGTTCGCGAGAGGGTGGACCGGGCCCTGGCGGATCGGAAATACGAACAGGCATTGCGGGAAATTGCCGCCTTGCGGGAACCGGTGGACCGCTTTTTTGACGATGTCATGGTAATGGCCGAAGACCCGGCCCTGCGGGAAAACCGTCTGGCGCTGCTGGGCGGGATCGCCGCCATTTTTTCCGGTTTTGCCGATTTTTCCGCCATTGCCACGGAATAATGAGAGAAACCACAGCGACAAAACAATGACGAAGGAGAAGGGGTTATGCCGTTTGATCCGGATAAAGACAAGATGTTGAAAGAGTGGCGTTGTGAAGAAACCGGTTTGATCGTTTCCATCAACCAGTATGCCGAAGGACAGCCCAAGGTTCAGATCGGACCCCGGATATTGAAAAAGAAAGATGGTTCCGACCGGGCCCCGGCCCGGGCAGGGCGGTTGTCCATTGAAGACTTGCTGTGGTTGTATGATATTATTGATGAAGTCAAAGATGAATTGACCAATCTGGTTGATCCGGTGTGATGGCTTCTTCCGGCGCCATTATTCGCCCCTTTTCCTTTCCCGCCGGAACCACGGGGAAAACGGCGGTTATCGTTTCCAATGAAGGCGACCTGCTGTCGCTTCGGGACTGCCTGGGCATCGATGAAAAAACGGCCCGTCGATTTCTGATGAGCCGCCTTTATTCCGTGGACGGTGCTTCCGCGAGTGCCCGGCTGTCTGTCATCGGGCCGGTGATTGGCGCACCCTATGCGGTGATTCTGGCCGAAACCCTGATCGCGTCCGGGGCCGAGACCATTCTGTTTTTCGGCTGGTGCGGTTCCCTGTCCGCCGGAATGAAAACCGGCGAACTTCTGCTGCCGGACGGGGCGCTGGCGGATGAAGGAATTTCCCGGCATTACCAGAAAAAAAACGGATCCGCAAAAGAGCTTCCGGATTTGGTCCGCCGGCCTTCTTCGGCAGTGGTGGAAACGGTCAGAAACAGCCTGGCGGCGGCCGGTCTCCGGTTTCATGAGGGGCTGGTCTGGACCACGGACGCCATATTCCGGGAAACCCCGGAAAAAATTGCCTGGTATCAGGGCCGGCAAGCGCTGGCAGTGGAGATGGAGGTTTCCGCCCTCTTTTCCGTGGCCGCCTTCCGGCAGGTAAGCGTGGCCGCTGTGCTGGTGGTTTCCGATGAACTGTTTACCCTGACCTGGCAGCCCGGTTTCGGTCAGCCCGAATTTATTGCCATGCGTCAGAAAATTGCCGAGGTGATCAGCCGTTTATGGGAAACGAGATAGAAAGCGGCTATACGGACAAAGAAGCCGCCCGCACCCGGGCGCAGTTTCTGCGGGAAGAACTGCATCGGCACAACCGTCTGTACTATCTTACGGACAACCCGGAAATTTCCGATGCCGCTTACGACCGCCTCTTCCGGGAACTGCAGGCCATTGAAGCCGCTTTTCCCGACCTGTGCACTCCGGACTCTCCCACCGCCCGGGTCGGTGCCCCGCCGGCCGGGGAACTGGAAGTCGTCTCCCGTTCCATTCCCATGCTGAGCATGAACAATGCCTTCAGCGAGGAGGAAATTACAGAATTTGACCGCCGTATCAAACGTCATCTGCAAACGGAAGACGACCTTCGTTATATGGTGGAGCCGAAACTGGACGGGATTGCGGTGGAGCTGACCTACGCTTCGGGACGGCTGGTACGGGGGACCACCCGCGGGGACGGCGTGAACGGTGAAGTTATTACCGCCAACGTGAAAACCATTGCCACGGTTCCGTTGCGACTGGAAATCCGCCCGGGCCGGGATTGGCCGGAATTGCTGGAGGTAAGGGGGGAAGTGGTCATCGGCCGGGAGGCCTTTGCCCGCTTGAACGCCGCCCGGATGAAAAAAAACGAGCCGCCCTTTGCCAACGCCCGCAACGCCGCAGCCGGATCCCTCCGGCAACTGGACTCCCGGATCACCGCCCAGCGGCCGTTGATGTTTTTTGCCTATGGCGTGGGTAATTTTTCGGAGCCGGACACGGTTCAGACGCAGGAACAACTGCTTTTGCTGCTGTCGCAGCTGGGCCTGCGGATCAGCCCGCTGGTCAAGGGTGGTCTGGGACTGGCGGAAGTTTTACAGTATTACCGAGAACTGGAAGCCCAACGTCCGGAGCTGTCCTATGATATTGACGGTATGGTGGTCAAGGTGGACAGCCTGCGCTTGCAGAAGGAACTGGGCGCCACCAGCCGCAGTCCCCGCTGGGCGATCGCCTATAAATTTCCGGCGGAACAGGAGACCACCCGGCTGGAAAGCATTGAAGTTCAGGTGGGGCGAACCGGGGCCCTGACGCCGGTGGCCCGTCTGCGACCGGTGAGTATCGGCGGGGTGACCGTCTCCAAGGCCACTTTGCATAATGAAGATGAGATTCGGCGCAAGGACATCCGTATCGGGGATACGGTGCTGGTACAACGGGCCGGCGATGTCATTCCCGAGGTGGTCAAGTCCGTGCCGGCGCAGCGCACCGGAACGGAAACAATTTTTCAGATGACGGATACCTGCCCCTCCTGTGGAACCGCTGTCGTCCGCATGGAAGGGGAGGCGGTCACCCGCTGCGTCAACGCGGCCTGTCCGGCGCAGGTGAAAGAGCGGATCAAACATTTTGCCTCCAAAGGCGCTTTTGATATCGACGGCCTGGGTGACAAACTGGTGGAGCAACTGATCAATGCGGGCATGGTTTCCCGCTTCGGCGACCTGTTCCGTCTGGACCGGGACCGCCTGGCGGCGATGGAGCGTATGGGGCCAAAATCGGCCGATAATCTTCTGGCGGCGGCAGAAAAGAGCAAGACCGTTGATTTTGCCGCTTTTCTCTACGCCCTGGGAATCCGGTATGTGGGAGAACACCTGGCCCGGCTGCTGGCCGGCCATTATGGCGATGTGCGGCAACTGGCCGCGGCCGACATCACTGAGTTGAGTCAAATTGACGGTGTCGGGCCGGTGGTGGCCCAGAGTCTGCGATCCTTTTTCGCCAATCCTCAGAACAGGGAAATTATAACGGACCTGGAAAGATGCGGCGTGCGGATTGTTTATGGCGAGCAAACCCGCACAGCGGAAGGCCCTTTGGCCGGAAAAACGTTTGTGTTGACCGGCAGTCTGGAAACACTTACCCGCAGTCAGGCAAAAGACCGCATTGAAGCAGCCGGCGGAAAAGTTGTCGGATCCGTCAGCAGCCGGACCGATTATGTGGTCGCCGGCTCCGCCGCCGGATCAAAGCTGGACAAGGCCAGGCAGCTCGGGGTGACCATTCTGGATGAAAATCAGCTGGCGCAGATGATCAACAGCAGTGGTTCCGCGGTCGATTGACGCTGCGTTTCAAAGTCTCGATATCCCGGAATGGACAAATTCGGCTTCAGGGGATTATTGACAGTTTCCGTATATCCGTATATGGTAAAAAAGGTTTTTGGTATGGGATTTCGGCCCCCCAAATACATAAATTTTCTATCCTCTATCGATGAGCGAAGGGGCAGGGATCGTTAATCACCTGTATGGCGGAGTTTTCATGACTGACAGGAAGCTGTCCGACTATAAGCGTTTTGATCGTCCGGAAATTCTTTCCGTCCTTTTTCATCCCCGGAAGGAACCGGAGTTCTTGAGCTGGCCGGAAAATGTTCATCATTTGTTAATTCCGGTAGAGCCGGAGGTGACAGTAGGGGCCGCTCTTCATGTTTCCAGTGCGGAGGCACCGGTCATCCTTTTTTTTCACGGCAACGGCGAAATTGTTGCCGATTATAATGAAATCGGTTTTTTTTACAGCCAGGAAGGGGTAAATTTTCTGCCAATTGATTATCGCGGTTACGGCCGGTCTTCGGGGCAGGCCACTGTAAGCGCCATTATGAAGGATTCGCACACTATATTTGATTTTTGTTGTAACTGGCTGGCCGAACACGGCTTTTGCGGAAAGCTGGCGGTTATGGGACGATCCCTGGGAAGTGCCTGCGCTCTGGAGATTGCGGCGACCCGGGAAAAAGACATCGACGGGCTGATTATTGAAAGTGGCTTTGCACAGGTTCTGCCTCTGCTTCGCCTGCTCGGGATCGCCCCTTCTTCATTCGGCCTCGTGGAAGAAAAGGGGTTCCGGAATCTGGATAAAATCAGTGACTATAACAAACCGCTTCTGGTCATCCATGGAGAGTATGACCATATTATTCCCTATGCCGAGGGGCAGGCGCTGTTTTCGGCTTGTCCCTCCAGCCGTAAAGCGTTTCTCCAAATCGACCGGGCCGATCACAATACGATTCTGTATTTCGGCTTGGATGAGTATCTGGCCGGTGTCAAAATGTTTCTGGAAGAACTCAACCAGTGAATATTCGATTGTGACAATTATACTGTGAAAAAAAAGGCATTTTACTTATCAATTCTGCGTGAGCTTCAGGGACCGCTGCAAGCCTATACCAATCGATTTGCGCTGGATCAGCTTGTGCCGGGAGTGGATAACATCCGGTATGATGCTTATCTGGGCTCCGGCTTTAAACAAATTGTCGAGTCTGTCATTTATTGGCTGATCGCCGGGAAGGTAAAAACCCTGGGCTTTGATCCGGTGACTCCCCCCAATCCGCATATCGAAAAAGAAATCAACACCTTTAAAAAAAGTTTTGCTGTGATTATGCGGAGTGCCGTTAATCAGGCCAAACTCCTCCGGGAACCGCAAGTTGTTTTTCTGGCGCAAACGGCAGCTGCCAAGATGCTGCTGAAAGAGATTCACGCCCAATTTGACGGGCTGGTCGATCGTTACCGACAGCTTATCCGTAAACATGAAATCAGTGAAACCCATGATCTGGGGGAAGTGTTCAAGGTCAAGGAGGATATGGCAAAAGTTCAGCAGCAGAGGCGCTCCATTTTACTGGCTACCTATCGGGAATTATGGAAATCCATCGCTGAGACCTGGAAAAATGATATTGCGCAAAGTTGTATTGCCAATTTTGGGCATGAAGCCTCTTTACCGGAGGAATTTTTTAACAATCCCATGTTGTTTGTCAATGGTGCCACTGATGATTTTTTTATGATCGAAGAATATCTTTTACTCGGTCACCGGTTTGATGATGTTCTTCGCTATGATTCTGTCCTTTCTCTGTTGAAAAATTTTATTGCCGGTTCCGATATGGTGGAACCACTGTCCGCTGCATATAAGGTGCCTTTGTCGCAAAAAGACGAAGAGGGGGAAGCTGCTGCTGTCAAGGGAGCGGAAGAGAACTTCGTTCACAGTGAATATAACAGCATTATCAATATGTTATGCTGTACAGAAAACATCGGCAACCTGTTTCATTATGAGCAGACAAAAAAGCAATACAGAAATGCAAAAAAAGAAAAAGCGGATGCCGCGGAATGCAAACGGTTGAAAAAAATCGTCACCGCCCAGAAAAAGTTGCTGGATAATCTATATAATGAGTGCCGTAAAACCGGATTTTTTTCCGTGATCGCCGCTTATTATGAGATGCAAACGCTTCTGTCTACGTATTGTCCCGCTCTATTGCCCAGCGAGGTCCTTACTTTTCTGGTTTCT
>CAZWCS010000015.1:0-45442 GCA_964632805.1 uncultured Desulfobacterales bacterium | reverse complement strand
ATGATTTGCGGATTTTTCAATGTGGAGAAACTGCCGGTGGTCAGCACATTCTGGCTGTTAGGGTTTATCCACTGCTTACCCCTCAAAAAAGGTCGCCTCAATGACACTCTCCGGTAGGTTGCCCGCCAACCGCGGGTCCGGCCGCATTAAATCGACCGGCCCGAACCAGCGCGTCAAACAGATCCTGCACAGGAAACAAAAAAAGATTGCCCCAAATGGCCGCTTGCCGACGACAAAACGCATTCCACCAGAACCGCTGACGGGTCCGGCTGATACCGGCCGGCCAGCACTTGCGATAATGCTTGCTCAGTATGCTTTTACGGATAATGGTTAACGGCGCCTGAAAGCGGGGAAGATACCCCCGCGGCCGCATCGTGATGACGATACCGCAGTCCGGACAGCGATACCGGCGCATCAACAGCGCTTCTGAAAACCTTCAAAAAAGCGGGGAACAAAGCCGTGCCCCCAAATACGATGGGAATGACACCTGGGGCAGCCCCCGGGCCTGGGCCACTTGAAATCCGACTTTTTTTTAAAATCTTCTTGAGATCCACACGCACAGAAAGTAACATTTTTCTCAGGTTATTTTTTTGGGAGGCGATGGGAAGTACGTGCGGCTAACAAGCCCCATCGCCTCTTGTTTATCTTAACCCGGCTTTACCTGTCCGTTTTATTGCGATAATCTCAGGAATATGTCAATTTATTTAGAAAATTCGGGGCTCGATTAAAGCACTATAATATTGGAATCAACACCCACAGCCCTTCGCTGTTTTCCCTTACTTTTCTAACCGAAAAAGCATCTTTTGCATTATATCCTAATGCATTAAATGTTTTTTCAAACATGCTAAGATTCTGTTCTGTAATTATTGCGGCAATCTGCGAATTCTCGTCCAGGGTAGCCGGTACCTGCGCAGGTTTATCACCAAAAGGCTTAAGGTATTGAGCCAGTTTTGAAAGTTTTGTTATATGATCTCGAATCTGCGGGGACAGTTTTTCAAGATTTTGAAGCAAGAGCATAAATGGAGAATCAAGCATCCATCGAGGTTTTTCGTGATAACCGTACCCTTCTTTTGTAATAGCAAGAGCTCCGTGTATATCTTCATTATTAGCAGACAAAACATCTAGCTCAACGATCTCAACCCCTTTTCCTTTTCGCAAAACACGAAGACGTTCTAAAAGGCGCTTTTTAGCCTCATCATTTTGCACGATATATAGTGTAATATAGAGATTTGTGGGGCCAAGCAGGTTTAAAGCGATTAGTTCCCTTCTCTCTTTTGTTTTCTTTGATGGTTCTTTAGAATATACTATCTTTGCCATTATGTCCCTCTATATTTAATCAACCTCGATTATAAAAACCAACATTCCCACAAAAAAACCTCGTCCTGAAACATTCTTGCCGCTGCTTTAGAATTTTATGTTCTGCTTTATTTGTTCTCGACCGTTCATGTATTAAGCGATGCGCGTTCTTATCTTTTTGTCATTTTGTGCCACCATCTTGTACATTCTAACCAGAGAAACCCGACATCTGTATAACAAATACGTAACATTCCTTCCCGTGCGTTCTCTCTTACGTATGCAATGTTATGTTTGAGCAGGGTTTTTAATAGCGACTTATCCACCGGTTTTGTTGGCCTTCGGAGAAATTCTGATGCTGATGGATGAATATCGGCAAAGCCTTTATTGATACGGTTTTCGATGAGTTCTATTGCCTCGGAGACACTTCCAGGCCCATCATCAAAATTTATCCCGATTTCCTCAGCCATTTGATTTGTTGCCTGCATGAGTTCTTCATTTTTTGAGTTTTCGGCCAATCCATGTGCAAGTTGCACGATCCCTTCGAGAGGGTCAAAAGCGATACCACCGGTTGTATCTTCCTCACCGTATGGCAGAACTTTTTGTATACTTTCAAGCGTCTCTTCCCCACTAAGAACATCAAGCAACGATTTATCTGATGATTCATTTAGAAACTCAATTTCTGCTTTTTTAAGAGATGCTACCCTGTCTTCAGCTTTTTTCAGGCCCGTATCAATATCGGCCAGAGACATTGATGCAAGTTCATTGACAAGCATCACCTGATCTTCTGTTAATGTTTTTTTAAGTGGGTCTCTATCATCAAACCAAACTATTTTACCAGAACCGGGATTGTCTTTTATTTTCTGATTAAGTAATTTTATTGCTTCGAGGATTGCACCGATAATGTACATCGGCCATGATGAGGCCAGAACTAATTCAATTTTTTCATTTTCATAGGGGGCGGTTCGAATCACAGGACAAAGGCCGGAATCATCGCCTATCGGCATATCAATAGCCCGGAGGGAAGGAACAAAGCGTAGAGTCAAATAAACTCTCCTCCAAATGTCGGAAGGATTATTTTTATCATATAAGATGTCCTCTCCAGTCAATTCCTGTACGCAAGGGATTTCAATGTATCCGGAAATCAGTTCAATACGTCCTGATCCATACGTTGTTATCCAGTGAACATAATCAGGTGGGAGCACTCCGTTCCAATCTATCTCTAATAACTGCTTATTAGGAACCAGCCATTTACGGATTATTAAAGGCTCTATTTTTTGGATAAATTCATAAGCTTTTTTTGATTGGTTAATTATAACATCAGACGTCTGATTATGACTCATAATCTCTCCTATTTGTCTTCCCATGGCTTAAACACCAGAATATCTTGATACGATTGATCCCAGTTCCCCGTGAACGTAACAACCCGGTCATCCAGGTAGACATCTGCAATCGGTTTTCCTTTATTCGTATTTTCAGGATTGTCCGAGTTGTAGTTTATTTCATCAAAAGGAATATTGTTTCTGGCGTATGCACTTAACCCGCGTTGAAATTTTGCAACCATTTGTTTTTAAGCCTTTTTTGGGGCTTTCTGCGAAATATTGAAATCGCAGTAAAAAATCATTAAAATTCAGGGGCTTCGCACAATTCGACGAGAGTCAACTGCATACCCCAATATTGTTTTTTTGCAGAAAATTGGCTATCTGCTCATTTTCGTTTCTGGTGGTAAAGATGACAATCTTCCATCCACCCTGTTTTAACTTGTTGATGCTTTCCGCGGCTCCAGGCAGCAGTTCGCCATATACACCAACACCCTGCCAGCCTTTGGCATACGAAACGATTGTGCCGTCAAAATCAATACAGATTGTTTTGGGGGGCATACTTCCAACCTCCTTTATAAATTTAAAGTTTCCCCATCATTCAACACCTTAACCCGGGAAGGTGCTATAAACTGGCCATAATCATCCGGGTGAAATGTATGGATAGGTATTAGCAGGCCGGGATTGACAGCTGTGACCAAACGGCCCAGATCGTCGATAGTGGCATGACCGCTGGTATGGATTTGCTTATGGGTAATCTTTTTGTTTTTACAGAATTCGTTAAAAATATTGTCCGGATCGTCCAGGTAACCAGACCACATGGACCAGATGCATTTTATCCTGTCTGAGTCAAGGCCGTCTGTCAGTTCAGGTAGTCTCCTGTTGGCACGAGCCAGAACAAAAAACTTCTCAGGATGAGCCTTTAATTCGTCTGGAAATATTCTGGCATCTCTTTTTTTCAGGGCTTTTAAAAAACCAAAATGGCCGGCATCAGCCAATGCGTTACCATGACCATGAAAATACAGCAGTCGAATATCATCCCAAAAAAACTGGGGAATATTTTTTGATTCATCTTTTAAAAGATAAAGGACGTAGGCGGTATAATAATCTATCACCAGGGTTCTGCCTGTATCCTGGGCTGCACGGCAGGCACTGACAATGCGATCCACGTTTTGGGCTGCACAAAAAAGGAGTGCGAGGTTCGGACTGTCTTTTATTTCATTTATAAGTGCCTCTTTGACGGCAGGTTCATCCGGATATGGATACTCATCGGGTCCTCTTCCCAACGATGATCCCTCCATCAGCATGGCATCCACGTTTTTGGGCGAGCGATTGATAAGATTTTCAAACAAACGATATTTGTATCCATGTGCCCTAAGATCGCCTGTAAAGAAAATCTTTTTCCCGCCTGCCTCAACTTCAACGGCAATGGCGCCAGGGGCAGAGTGGTCCACCGGGTGCGCTTTGATGGTAAATGGACCGACTGTTACCGATTTCCAGGCCTCAAGGGTTGTCATGCGTGCCGGATCAATCTGGTCGGGGAAAAATAATCGATTTGCTCCAATGAGTTTTTTTGTGACATCACTGGCAAAAACTTGAATGCCCGGTTTGACGAAATGGCCAAGTCCATGATGATCCCGATGGGCATGGGTAAGAACAATTCCTGCGATATCACAGTCTGAATCGTCATACAGGCCCGGTACATTGGGAAGAATGTTATCATTTATCAGTTCGTTTACCGGTCGCTTTATGGTTTCATCATCAAATTCAGTGCCATCAGGATTGACCAGGGGCAAGCCGATATCCAAGAGTAGGCCCTGGCCGCCTGTTCTTAACTCGACACAAGTTCCGCCGATTTGGTGGGTACCTTTATGGGGAATAATTTGCACTAATGGGGCTCCTTGTTTAAAAGTTCCCGAAATTCCTGTAAGTTTTTCATGCAATCAGTATGTAGGCTATAGCCCGCAAAGGATGAAACAAAAAACCGTAAATCTGCAATTTCCGACTGATCGAATTTATATAATTTAGAATTATGGATTATTTGTTTTAATCTTGAACTCCTAGGATTATGGTTGGCTATTAAAAAGATTATCTCTGGTGGCTTACTCCTATCAAAAGATACGCTTGTCGTTGCCTTACATTGAATAAGACCAAGCTCATTAAGTTGAGAAAACTGCTTTTCATTATTGCTTAATAAGTCATTGTATTTGCGCTTATTCTTAATAAGAGATTGCATGTCGACTAAATGCGATATAAGCCCAGATCCGTTTTTTAATGCGTTATCTCCATATTTCATTTCAATGAATGCCGGCCTGCAACCTTGCCCACTACTTCTTGATGATGTGGTGGCAGGCCAACGAATTCCAAGCATATCAAATCTTGCGCCAATTTCAGTTTCCGAAAATTCAATGTCTGATATAAAATATTCGGTTTCGTTTGAAATTGAAGAGTTGTTATTTTCTTTGGCTACAAGCTGTTGAAATTCTTTTTCTGGTTTTCCATTTTTATTAAAGCTCAAATCCATTACTTCCTTTAGAAAGGGTAATGCGGATACACAATCATCAATATCTTTCTGGCATTGTATTCTTGGGGGTAAATTAGGAAGTTGTTTGTTTGTCTTATTGTACTTAGGATCAAAAAAAGGGTTATAAGCGTTGCCGGGCTTAAGCTCTGTTAGTCTTAATATATTCCCACCGCGATAATAGATATTGATATAATCCTCACGAATAGCCAACATTAAGGTGCCATCATCCTTAACACGCTTAAGGATTGGAGCCAATAAACCCGCCTTAAGATCATTGATAAAATTGTTAGATAAAAGCCTACTCATGTCTCCCTCCTCTTCAACTAAACATGGTTAATTGGGGTTTTACTTGCGACTATTCCAAAGCACATCCGCCGTTGTATCATCAAGTACAGGACCTGTGGCGCTGCATTTCGGACAAAAAATTTCGATTATCAGTTTTTCATCGGAGTCGTCTGATGCTGGCTCTTCAATAAAATCCGGCAATTCCCCACAAAAAGGACAGGGCTTAATTGCTGATCTGGTGCTGATATCTTCGTCTGATCGGGTGTTCCAAAGATTCTTGGCGGCCTGTTCAATCGTTTCATCTTCTGAATCAACTTCAATGGTGACCAGGGGACCTTCCGCCGCGCATTGGCCACAAACCATCCTGGCAAAAACCATCTTTGTCGCATCGTCGCCATTGAAAACAGGAACGTCTTCCGCATATAGAGCTACTTCATCTGACCCGCAAAACGGGCAACCCAGGATTTTCTTTTTTTCAGACATTGCCGCCCCCTTAATTTCGGCTCCGGAAGGTTCTGAATGAAAGTTGTTTATATTATACATAATATTATAGATTTTAAAAGGGCTGTTACAAAAACCAATTTACAACTGATTTGGTCGTTTTACCGTTGGTCAAAAATTTGTTGCCATGAATTCATGAACTCTTCTCTGAAATGTGCCTTTAAATAGGCTGATTGATATGCGAGCAGGGCATAAGCGGTACTGTGGGACTTGCTAAAGCCGTATGCCCCATACTCCAGAATTTGTTCGAACACTTTTTCAGCGGTTTTTTTATCCATTTTTTGTGCAACCAGACCGTTGATAAATCTTTGCCGATGGGTTTCTATTTCTTCGAATACTTTCCTGCCTATCGCCCTGCGAAAAACATCTGATTCCTCCGGAGAGTATCCGGCCAGTTTCTGGGCAATAAGCATAATCTGTTCCTGAAAGACTATAAGGCCATAGGTGTCTTGAAGGATCGGTTCCAGTTCCGGGACGGGATATTCAATATTTTTATTGCCATGTTTACTGGCGATCAAATCATCAACCATGCCTTTTTCCAGTGGCCCGGGTCGGTACAGAGCTATCAGCGCGACAAGATCAGAAAAACGATCCGGCCTTATCCTGAACAGCAGGTTTTTCATTTCCGAACTCTCCAACTGAAAGATACCGTCTGTATCTGCTTGGCGAAGAAGCTCAAAAGTCTTTCCGTCCGCCAAGTCAAGGTGGTCCATATCCGGCAGCGTTTTTTCCTGTTTTTTCAACAATGCAAGGGTATCGTGCATCACAGTTAAGTTGCGGAGCCCTAAAAGATTTAATCTGTATAGACCAAGAGACTCCACCTGCCTGGCATCAAACTGGGTGACAATTGTTCCCCTTAGAGATGAAAGTGGTAAATAATTGATCAAAGGTTTATCTCCGACAACAATGGCGGCAGCATGTATCGAGGGATGTCGGGGTAATCCATCAAGTTTTTTGGCGGCGCGGATAAAAAGATCACTGTATACCGTGCAGGATTCAATCGTCTCTTTTAAAGTTGGCTCATTTGCCAGAGCATCTTCAAAGTCCCTTACATTAGGCGGTATCAATTGAACAATTTGATTCGTTATTTTTTTGGGAATTTGCAGCATATTTCCAAGCTCCCGGATAGTTGCTCTGATTTTCATGGTCCCAAAAGTAATTAAATGTGTAGCGTGATGTTCCAGGATATCGCCCTTATTGTGTTTATCCATAATATTCCGGACTATCTGGTGTCGCCCATTAATGCAGACATCCAGGGCAACGTCGGCTATATATCGAGAATTAAAAGCCCGTTCAAATAACAGGCCATGTTCCAAAGGATCAATATTGGTTATCCCCAGGCAGTAACAAATCAGTATGCCCGGCGCCGCCCCTCGCCCGGGGCCGACCGGGGTATCATTTTCCAGGGCATAATCGACAATTTCCGCTGCCAGCAGAAAATATCGAGCCATTTCTGCCTGCTGTATTACAGCCAGTTCATGAGCCAGTCGTGTCTTATAGAGTTGTTCTTCCATATTGACTTCATGGGGTTGTCTGGCTTCCAGTCGTCGCAGAAGTCCTTTTTCAGCTTTTTCCTTTAAGATTTCATCGGCGCTCTGGCCGGTCTTTTTTTTCTGGCTTGTCCTGGGCAGATGATATTTTCCAAAATCAAAATCAACATTACAGCGGTTGGCGATATGGATGGTGTTCTCCACGGCTTCCGGAAAATCAGCCAGCAGGGAATACATCTCTTCAGCGGATTTGACATAAAGCTGATCACTGTCAACGGTTGGGCGATCCGGATCGTTAAGTTGTTTTTCTGCTTTCAGGCATAACAGGATCTCAAGATACTGGCTGTCCCCAGGCTCAAGATATCGGCAGTTGTTGGTCCCGGCCAGCGAAATTGACAAGGATTTGCCTAATTCTGACATGGCATGGTTGATCTCATCCTGACCTGCCAGTCCGGTGCACTGGATTTCCAGGAAAAAATTGTCCTCCCCGAATAGTCGCTGATAAAAGCGAACCTTATTTTCTGCTTCTTCCTTTTTCCCCTGCTGTATCAGTTTGGCGACATCACCCTGCATTCCTCCGGAAAGGCAGATCAGTCCATGATTGTATTGCCCGAGCAGTTTCTTATCTATTCGGGGATAATTATAAAAACCTGAAGTTGAGGCAATCGTAGCCAAGCGGCATAAATTTTGATATCCGCCCATGTTTTCTGCCAGAAGAGTCAACCGGGTAACACCCTGATGATCGACCAGCGTTTTGTCCGCAATGGTTCTTGGCGCCAGATAGCAGTCACAACCGATGATTGGCTTAATCCCTTTCCAGGTCATCATTTGATAAAAATCCATCACGCCGAACATGACGCCGTCGTCGGTAATGGCAGCGGCTTTCATTTTCATTTCATGTATTCGTAACGCCAGATCCCGAATACGGATGGTGCCGTTAAGCAGGCTGTAGCCGGTGTGAACATTCAGATGAACAAAATCCTTTTTTGGGGTGTTCATAATATTCCCCTTATTTTTTACGAAATGATATCCAAAACCTTGTTTTATGCTTAAAGCGGGCCGAGCTACAGAGGGATGTCATCATCCTCCCGGATTTCAGCCAGGGTTTTTTCCGCCTGTCTGGCTACATCCACATCGTCATCTTCAACCAGTTCTTCTAAAAATTCTTCCGGAGTGTCCGTGTTTTCCGCCAGCGCATACCGGATGGCCGGGTCCTGGTGATTGGCAAGTTTTTCGCACAGCCATTCTTTCTCACAGATTTCATACGTCTCGGTAAAATCGTCCAACCTGTTTGCCAGCGAAGTCAGGATTTCACAGTCGCCTGTATACAAGTAGGTCTCAAGATCCCGCCGGGTCATGTGACTTATGGCATTTCCAGAATACATTACAGCCCGCATAACTTCTATCGAACCATTCTCAATCAGCATCCGCAGTGTCATTTTGGATATATGCTCTTTGTCAGCCAGGGAAGTCAGGATTTCACTGCATTTTGATTTGGCCAGCTCATGGAAAAAATTGCTGTGCTCGGGTTTGTCTTCAAGACAATAAGTAATCTCTGCCAGGGTTTTGTGGCCCAGTACTATTTCAACATCATTAATTGTCAGTTTGGCGTTCATTGTCATCCTCCTTAAAAGCCGATTGTTTTATTTCCACTTTGTTGCTGTTTAATATCCGCCTCCTGCTGCAAGGCCTCGATCAGCATAGAGGGGGAGACACTGTCTTTCGGATAAAAGGCAAACCGGTCACGAACGATTTTAAAATCCCCGGGGGTGAGACAATTTAACCGGGAAAGCCAGCGGACTGTTTCTTCGTCAGTAGTGCCTGATACAATAGATCCAAGCATGCGGTCATAAAAAACGCGATTGCCGTCCGGCGTCAGAAAATCAAACTCGATCTTGTGGTTGAACCGCCTGATAGCCGCAGAATCCAATCCATCCAGCCGATTGGTTGTGGCAATCATAATCCCGGCAAAACGCTCCATGGCAATCAACAGTTCTGACGTGTGACTGATCTCCCATGATCGCACTGCCCCTTTTCGTGGAAAAAGAAGGGCGTCAGCTTCATCCAGGACCAAAACCGCCCCGGTATGAGTTGCCCGATCAAAGGCTTCACGGATGTGACGTTCGGCCATGCCTACGTAAGGATCTAAAATGTCACTCAATCGCCGAACCAGAAGTTCCCGATCAAGATAACGGGCCAGAAAGCGGGCAAATTCACTTTTCCCTGTGCCGGGTGGGCCGTAAAGCAACAGGTTAAAGCCGTAACGCGTTTGAGTATTCCCGGAATTTTTTAAATAACAGTCAAACTGTTCCGCCTGAAACAGCAGCGCCTGAATATCAGTTGATATATTCAATCCTTCCAGGGAATAACTTGTATCCAGGGCATCCTGGTTATCTTTCTTGTATCCGCCATTGACCACCGTCTGGTGTGCTTCAACCCCCCGCCGGATTGCCTGCAACATGGCTGTCTGATTGTGGTACCCTGCTTCTTTGGCCTTTTTAACAGCCAGGTCTATTACCCCGGCATTGGTTTGAAATTCCTGTGCCAGCTGTCGTAAATCCTGGTTGTTGAAATATCGTTTGCACCGGTGCCGGCGGACAATGGTATCCCAGAGGCGCTCCCGCTGCTGACGGTTGAATGGTTTAAAGTGAATACTGAAAGCAAACCGGCGCAATACAGACTCTTCGATGGCATTAATATGATTGACGATCCAGATAATGCGCAGGCCGGGCTGTTCCATCAGGCTGTTCAACCAGCCTTTGTCCTGAGTTTCCCCCCGGCGCCACCAGGCATCCTCCGTGTTAAGCACATTGTCAGCCTCGTCCAGGATAAAGACGGCGCCCTTATCCCGATTCATGCTGCTGACGCAAGCGCTTAAAACCAAGCGACGTCTCTTGCTTTCATTTTCTTCATATCTCTGCGAAATAATCTCATAAACCGGGTCGTTCAGGTGCCGTGCCAGGCCGCAGGCAAAGCTGGTTTTACCGGTGCCAGGCGGCCCGTATAGAAGAATATGGGTGGCCGAATCTGTTTTTTGAGCCAGAAGAGAAAGTACGTGATCAATATCTGCCGCGGGGATAAAGTGGGCATCCAGCGGCAATGAGCCCTTACCGTTTATTTGTTTCAGGTCTTTTTCCGTCAGGATGTCAGTCCCCGGGCCCTCCAGAAAAGCCTGCACTTCACTGCAGACGCATATACGATGTGTGGGGTCAACCAAACCGGCCGGAACCAGTGTTTTGCTGAAAGCAGCATCTATATCACTTCTGGTTACCCCGAGGATCGTACTCAAATGTCCCCGTCCCTGGAAACTGGTCAATTTCAGGTGGTTTTCAAAATAACTTTCCGGGCCGTTGTAGGCGTCAATAATAAAAAAGAAAAAGCAAAGCTCTGCTTCCAGATCGGTCAGATTGAATATTTTCTGCAAACGGATAACGCTTTTTTCAAGATCCGATCCCCGACATCCGGCCAAATCATGCTCGATGTTTTCAAGCATTGATGTGATAAAGTCGGTAAAATCCGCAATAACCCAATTAAGCGGGCAATGGTTCAATATTTTGATAAGCGTCCGGCCGTAGGACCAGAGATTTCCCTTTTCTGCTGACAGTTCATCCTCATATTCCTGTCGCTGTTCTTCGGGGATACGGGACAGTAAATAATCACCGATCCGGGACATATTGTCCCCGGCGATCCAGCAGAGAAACTCCATGGTTTCGTCGGTCAAGGCCAGTCGCCAGGACAGGAGTCTCAACATGTAGCCACAGCATTTTTTTACCACAAAAGATTCATCATTATCTCGCACACTGTGGGGAGAAAACACAATCCTCCCGCGCATCTGGTTTTTTTTAATCATTCGGTACCGCCAGTATTCCATGATTCACTTCCTCCCCATTTTCAGGCTTTGCCCATCTGATTGTTTCTTTTGACACCATTATAAAGTGGGATCGTTTCATTAGACGTTTCGATAAATACTTTTTGGAGAAATTCTATTTTTCTAAAGGAACAAGTACCTTACAAAATCTTTATAGCCCTTGTATTCAAAAAGACGGGAATCACTAAAGGCGTCAGGGATATAACAAAAAGAAACATCGTGGAAAAGTTGTTACTCATGAAAAAATGACGGGCTGAACTTAAATGAAACTATCCGAGGGGACGAATAGTCCGGAAGGCATTTGAATTTTACGAACTAATTGCCATGTGCATATACCAAACCGCTGATATTTTGAACCGCACGATATACCGCATCATCAATACTCCTATTTTTTTTATCCGTGCAACCCCTGTCTGGGACAATTAAATTTGTGTCTTGTTTGACATGTTGAGTATCTCACGCTATCGTTTCAATAGGTGTTACGATAATTCATTTTTCCGGGAGGGGGGCATGGTCAAGGTAAAGTCAAAATATCCTCATGGTGAGAAACTTATACGGCTTTTCAGTGAACTCTATTTTTCCGGACAGCGCCGGTCACTCTCAGAACTTGCTGCCAAACTTCACTGCGCCAAACCCACAGTAACTCGTTTAATCGATCGTATCGACAGCGATATCATAAAAGTTTACGAGGAGATTGAGAACCGGGAAAAATATTATTATATCCCCCGTCCAGACAAAATCCGCAGACCAATGACAATGTCACAATCAGAGTTAACCATGCTGTATATGTGCCAGGCATTTACGCGTCATTTATTGGGCGATGAACTCCTGAGAGAGTCAGAAAAAGCAATTCATAAAAGCAGTACCCTGGCTGCTGAACGAAGCGAAACAGATCACTTTGCTGCCTTTCTGCCCGGGACCATAGATTATACGCCACGACAGAAAGACATCCGTCAGCTAATGAAAGCCATGGATGAAAAAAAGATTTGTGAGGTTGTTTACAGAAAACCCCTTGAAAACTCTGGAAAGACCTTTTTTATAAAACCATACAAATTGTTTTCATATAATAATGCATTGTATCTTCATGCAGGAATGGCCCGTCCGCCCGATGCTAAGATTATGAAATATACATTTGATCCTCTACTGGCTGTCCACCGGTTTGAAGAAGTGAAGATGACTGACAGAAAATTTGTCTTTCCCAAGAAATATAATTTTGAAAAGCACTTCAATCAGGAATTTGGCATCATCAAGGAGGACGCATTTAGAGTCAAACTGGAATTGGAAGGCTATGCCGCCGCATATGCGCGGGAAAGGCGATTCAGTCCTGACCAGAAAATCAAAAAAAATAAAGATGGCAAATATATCCTGACATTCACTGCCTCGTCTGAACCAGAGGTCCTTGCCTGGGTGCTGTCACACGGAGATGAGGTTAAGGTTCTGTCTCCTGATTGGTTGGTTGAGGATGTTAATGAATCGATTAAGTCGATCAGCATGAAATATTTATAATTTGTTATCGGCTAATATTATCGTTCATCGTTTTTGATTGATGTGAAGGTGTATTTTATCAGTGGAATGCAAACAAGATATAATAATCCCTGCCAGAGGAAGGCTGGATCTGTGTAACTGAGTCGTGTTATAATTTCGATGAAATGATTGGAAAAATTTTGTTGAGCTAATAGGATTAATTCTTTCAGGTCCGGAGACAAATTTTTGATTAATTGTTGAATGGAACGACAGCGGGATAGTTATTTTTAATTATGAACCCGGGGAAAAGTCATACATAAAGCGTTTTTACATTCAGACCCCACAATTATTAGACCTTGAACAAAATGAATCCTTTGTTTTTTAGTACTTCCATTTCTATATTTGAGGGTATAGTGGGTGTATAATAGTGTGAGGAGCCATCGAGCGATCTCATACACAATAGTAGAAATTTTATAAGATACTTCCGAGTTTTATAAGCTCCATTTTTCAAATTTTGCGAAACTCAATATCTGTATACATTCTATCGAGTTGCAGAAATCAAGAATCTTCCGGACAGTTCGGCCTCCTGTCGTTTTTCCCCAGCCCAAAACCATCCTGTAAAAGCGTCGGACCGCATAGACTGTATTCCGACAAAGCAGCTGGCCAGGACACCGCTTTATTCTCAGCCAAAACTGCCCGGAAAGATCCTGTTTTTTATGGTTTCATCACATTATAGTTTCGCGAAGGATTCCTTTTCCACACATAAACATAAAAAGTTAATTTCTTCTTCGCTACAACTTAATAAGTATTTATATAAATTCTCTTGAATTATCGGCATATAAGGTTGGTCAAAATATTTATATTTTTCAATATCAGCGTAATGAGGAAATTTTTTTAGATTACTTTTATCGTTATAAGGAATGTAAAGAAATTGATACTTCTTTAATTTATAGTTATCTGCATCATAATTATATACCTTACAAGCAAAATTAAAATAGAGATTTTTTATTTTCTGGCAATGTAAAACCGGGTAGATCAAACAAGCATCTTCAGACACGAGAAAGCTGATTTTTTCTGCAAGAAGAGAAAAAGAGGCTTTCGGTAGACTATTGCCATTATTTTTTATAATGAAACAAGTTAAAATTTTCAGGGTATCAACGAATCTTTCAATCTCTGTATCTTTCTCAGTTTTGAGACGATATGATTTAACATTATACAACAATTCATCGTTTTGTAATTGAACCGGTTTATTATTTATCATGCTTTCTCCTTTGTTTTGTATATTGGATTGTTGACAAAAGGCTCCCAGTCGACTTTTTTTGACAGTTCGGTTCGATGCATCGAACTCTCTCAAAAAAAGTTCGATGCATCGAACAACTCGTTAATGGTTATTGTTCCGCAGTTTCTACGTTTTCTTCCTCCATGATTTCTTCGTCCTCATCTTGAAGATCACTGATTGCTTGATCAGCTACCTTCTTCATCCGCTGAAATTTATCAACATACATTTCACGATCCTCCGCCGATAAGGCGATTTTGATTGATTCGATATCTACTTGAATTTTTTCAATTTTTTTAAGTGTACTCTCTATCAGTCGATCTATTTGATGTTGATTATTTTTATTATTATCTGCGCGGTCTTGCCTGTTGTTACCGCCTTCAAGTTTTGCCAGGTAATGATCCATGGCTTCTTGTTTTTCCTGTTCATTTTCAATTCCGGCAATTTTCCGGAGCTGATTAATACCCGCACCTTTATGACGGAATTGGTCACGAGCTTCTTGTGACAGTCCCGATGCGATTTTTTTATAATCAGACACCAAGGATTTGCCGATGTGTAATTTTCTGGCTACAGTCGTTTCAGGGTGTGCTACCAGAATCTCTGTAACCATTTGATTTACGATTTCTGCCCGGACGATTACATCCAGATTCTTCCTGTGGATGTTTTCGGACAGATAAACTTCGTTCAAAGACGAAGCCACTATTTTTGCAGAAATCGTTTTGTGCCCCAGCTGCTTACAGGCCATAAACCGCCTGTAACCTGCGGCCAGGGATAGATCACCGTTGCCATCCTTAACCAGGGAGACAGGGTGATGCAATCCATGGGAATTGATGGAGCCCTTTATGTTTTCGAATTCCTCTGATTCCAATTCATTTGACGGTCTCAAGTGTGCAATTTTGTCACAATCAATCTTTTCTATTGGGTACTCGGCATAGGTCTTATCCTGATACTCTTCTCCGGCATGAGATGCCAAAGCACTTTTCGAATCAGTTGTAGCCGTTGGTGCTACCGGCACCGGCCCGGTAGATGCTTTGGGTTCAGTCAATGCTCCGGTGTGCATTTCAACGGCATCCTCTGCTGGGTCCGAAGTGATCGGTGCGTCAACATGCTTTTGTTCCACTTTAGCTGAGACTGAGTTATCATCGGCTTTTGGTGCAAGCGTTTCTCTGTAAAGTTCGCAAGTGTTGTTTTTCATATTTTTTTCCTTTCAAAAAACCGGGCCGCCGCTTTGGACGGCTCCGGTACTAGTCAGTTTTGGAAACGTCAACCTTGCCATCTTCGATGAAAGCAAGGATTTCCAAGTCCTTATACAGAACTTTTCGCCCATACTTATAATAAGGTAGGCGAATGTTTCGCGAGCGCCAGTTCCTAAGTGTCTGCAGTGCAAACCCGTAGCGCTCCGAAACTTCACGTTCGGTAAGAAAAATTCTCTCCATAGAAAATCCTTTCTTCAGGAGAACCAAAATTCCCAGTGCAATTTGGGAGATAAATTTTGGTCCCGGCCAAAGGTTTTCTGTCCTGTCATCACAGTGCAATCAGTAGCCCTGATATAAACGAAAAGGCAGAATGCACATGTAACGATCAAGCAAAGGGTATAAGAACCCCCTTGGATTAACTGCTCTATTTCAAAGAACAAATTTCATCAAATAAGTTGAATATATATGATGCAGATTTTTATATATCTTCTATGCTGCATATTTTTTTGGGGAAATAGGTGGGATCCCCCATCATATATGTTTTTGGATTTTACGGTGTGATATGAATTTTTTTCCGTTCACCTCCTGTGTTTTGTTATGGTTAGCAAACTTAAACTAATCACGAAGATCGACTTGTCAAGTCAATCTTCAAAAATTTTCACTTCGTTTTTTCGACCTCACCTCTTCTTTGATTATATAGCAATCAGGACAGGTAGTCAATAAGTGAAATGCATTTTTTTTATTTTTTTTTCAGCCCCGTCATTCAAGACTTTACGGCCGTCTCGGTATCGGCTTCGCCGTCATTTTCAGAATGCTTTGCCGCCCCATCAATCAGCTCACCGGCCAGATTACTGGCGTTCTTCAGGGCTTCATCTCGGAGATGGGCATACCGCTGTGTCATAATCGGGCTCTTGTGGGTTAAAAGCCGTTGGAGGGTGTACATATCAACCTTACCACTGCTGGCGAGCATAGAGGCGTAGGTATGTCGTAAACCATGCAGGGCCCGAAAATCCTTAGGCAGACCGGCCGCTTTTTTAATTTCGTTGACCGGTTTTCTGATATTGGTTCTTTGTTGTCCATCGCGTCCGGGGAAAACATAATCACTGCCTGCGGTTCGTTCGTGGGATGCCAATAACTGGCGGGCGGAATCGTTCAAAGGAATTTTCTGGTCGGCACCGCCCTTGGGATCGCGCAAGGTAATAAAACCCCGTTCGAAATCGACATCCTGCCATTTCAGCCGGAAACATTCTCCGCGCCGCATGCCGGTATACAATACCAGCTTCATTAAATTCCCCGCTTGCTTGTTTCCATGCTGATCGATCGCCGCAAGAAGACGTTCAAGCTGCTTCGCGGAAAGGTCTTCGGTCTTTAAATTATTTACAGCCGGCTTCTGGATTTGAAAGTTGATCCCCTCGCCCAGGTTGTTTTTTACACCATAGTTGATGATCCAGGTTAAAAGATTCAGAACATGCTTGACCGTCTGGGGTGACAGCGTCTTTAATAACCGGATGCGCAGGCGGTCCACATCCAGCCTGACCAGGTCTTTCGGTTCTTTATTTGCAAATTCTGCTTTCAGATATTTTTCGTACCGCAATGCGTCCACGTCAAGTCCTTTACCAGGGGAACGATTCGCCTTATATTCTTCCCAGAGTCTGCCAATGGTGTATTTTTCAGCTTCTTCAAGCCTCCGGACTTCCTCTTGCTGTTTCTTTTCTTTACGAGGAAGGCGTTTACCCTCGATCAGTTTGGCACGGTAACTCGCCGCTTTCAGCGGGGTCATGTTGTCCGTGAACTGGCGTCCAACCTTTTCTTCTTTGATCTGCCCGTTTTTTTTGTAAACGACATAGTAGACGCGTTCCGTACCGCTTTTGCCGACACGCTTGGCTTCCCGGTAAAAAACGCCCGGATATTTCGTTTTGCATCGCTTTGACATAACCTTATCTCCATAGAAGCCGGTAGATTGATAAAACAAATTCCAACTGTCTGACAAGAGGGCATTTCCGTTTTTCCAGCTGCCCGGCTTGCAAAAAAATTGTCCGCCGAAGAGCTGAAAAAAATTTTCCAACCCTATTTCCAACCTACTCGTTAAAATAGATTGTCAATTGACATTTGTCAATCTTTGTGGTATATATACAAACAGTTGATTTTAAAAGAATTGAGGTAAGACCAGGTAAGCGATAGGAAAGGATATCGCCGGCCTCTCACGCCGGTAACGCGGGTTCGATCCCCGCTGGGACCACCAGCCATTCATATCAGAATGTTAAGCAAGATTCTCCGGCTCTCAACAGAGGTAGAGGCGTACCAGGAAACTGCTTTTATAATGATTTTACAGAAGCCGTAAAAGCGATTGTATGAAAACCTTCCTTCACACAGGCTGCGGGCAAAAAAACAAAAAACAGACGACACAGGGGTTTAATACTTCAGATTGGGAGGAGGTCCGGCTTGATATTGATTCTCGCGTAAAGCCGGATATTATCGGTTCCATTACCGATATGTCCGAGGTGGAAACAGCGTCCATGGATGGCGTGTTTTCCAGTCATAACATCGAACATCTGTATCCCCACGAGGTCCCGCAGGCGTTGTCGGAAATTGCAAGGGTTTTAAAGCCGGACGGATTTCTTATTTTAACCTGCCCGGATCTTCAGTCGGTATGTAAGCTTATCGCCGAAGACAAACTTACCGACCCTGCCTACCATTCTCCTGCCGGCCCCATAGCGCCGATTGATATTTTGTATGGACACAGGCCGTCCGTTGCGCAGGGAAACCTGCATATGGCACACAGATGCGGCTTTACACAGAAAGTTCTTGTTTCTGTTTTAAATTCCAGCGGTTTTCAATTAACGGCTTCAATCAAAAGGGCTCATCCCCATTTCGATTTATGGGCCGCCGCTGTAAAACGGCGTGTTTCGGAAAAGGATCTGAAATCCCTTGCTGCCGGTCATTTCCCGGGCAAATAGATGAATATTTTATTTGTACACCAGAATTTTCCGGCGCAGTTCAAGCATCTCGCGCCAAAACTTGCTTTAATGGGGCATCATGTAACCGCTTTGACCCTTCGGAAGCTGAATTTCCGTTCATGGCGGAAGGTCAAAATGATTACCTATTCCGTGTCAAGAGAAAGCAGCACGGAAATTCACCCCTGGGCATCTGAATTTGAGAGTAAAGTAATAAGGGGCGAAGCATGTTTTACAGCTTGCCGGCAATTAAAGGAAAACGGTTACCGGCCGAATGTCATAATTGCACATCCCGGGTGGGGGGAGGCGCTTTTTTTAAAGCAGGTATGGCCGGATGTAAAAATCGGGCAATACTTTGAGTTTTTTTATTCCGCAGCCGGAACGGAGGCAGATTTTGATCCGGAATTTTCAGATGATAATCCGGAAAACAGATGCCGTCTTCAGATGAAAAACGTAAATAGTATAATCAATTTTGATAATGCAGATGCGGTTATATCCCCAACCCACTGGCAGACATCTGTGTTTCCGAAAAGAATACAAAAAAAAATACGTGTAATTCATGATGGCATAGAAACCGATATATTGACCCCCAATCCGGGGGTAAGTATTTCTCTGGACAATAAAATCAATCTTACGCCAAAAGATAAAATCATAACGTTTGTAAACCGAACCCTTGAACCGTTACGGGGGTATCATATCTTCATGCGCGCTCTTCCGGAAATTTTACAAAGGAACCCGGAAGCGCTGGTTTTGATAATCGGTGGAAGCGGAACAGGCTATGGTGCTGAGCCGCCACCAGGAAAGACATGGAAGGAGATTTTTTTTAATGAAGTAAAAGACCGGATAGATTCAAGCCGTGTGTTTTTTCTGGGAAATATTGCTTATGATCAATTCGTGTCTGTACTTCAGATTTCCACGGTTCATGTTTATCTTACCTATCCTTTTATTCTGTCCTGGAGTCTTCTGGAGGCGATGAGCCTCGGCTGCACCATTGTTGCCAGTGATACCAAGCCGCTGCATGAGGCGCTTACCCACGGCGAAACCGGAAGACTGGTAAAATTTTTCGACACGAAAGACCTGGCCGAAAACGTCACGGAACTGCTGAATAATGGAAAAGAGAGAGAAAGACTGGGAGAAAATGCAAGACAATTTGCAATACGGACCTATGATCTTAAGCGGGTCTGTCTCCCTGCGCAGGTTGCCTGGGTAAATGATATCGCCGCCTTGTAAACCGTAAATTCACCGGTGGTGGTTTTTCGGGAAATCCTGATAAAGAAAACGTTTTTTGCATTGTAAAATCCGGTCGGCCGCTTTTTCTGCAGCGGCCCGCCTGTTTTCCGAGGTGGTGGCCAGGCGCAGCAGGGTTTCATGCGCCCGGTTGACGGCCGGTCCGGCGTGGCAGACCAGGGCCAGATCCACCTCTGCTTCCGTCAGGAGGCCGATGGCCGTGTCCACGGCATAGTGCTTCCGGATCGCGCCCATGTCCAGATCATCGGTCATCACCAGCCCGTCAAAGCCCAGGGTTTCCCGGAGCAGGGTCCGGGCCACGGGTGCGGACAGGCTGGCGGGATGCTTCGGATCGATGCGGGTGTACCGGATATGGGAGAGCATGATGCCGGCCACGTCTTGTTGAATGGCGGTGCGGAAGGGGATCAGATCGGAGGCGGCCAGCAGCTCCGGATCCACATCCAGGGCGGGCTGGTCAAGATGGGAGTCGCTGGTGGTGCGGCCGATGCCGGGGAAATGCTTGGCCACGGCCATGATGCCGTGGCGCTGAAATTGCCGGATCATTCGCCCGCCCAGCCGGGCCACCGCTTCCGGGCCACCGGGGAAGGCCCGGTTTTTCATAATGCTGTCGGCGGTGGTGCCGGCCACGTCCAGCACCGGGACCAAATTCATGTTGACGTCGATTTGGCGCAGTTCGGCGGCGGTTGTCTCCGCAAAGTGGTCTACCGACGCTTCATCGGTCAGATGGGGGTTGCCGGGGAACTGCGTGAAGGGCGGCCCCAGCCGGGCCACTTCGCCGCCTTCCTGGTCGATGGCGATAAACAGCGGCGGCAGGCCGCAGGCGGCAACATATTCCCGGGCGGCGCCGCACAGCGCGGCAATTTGATCGGGGCTTTCGATGTTGGGTGCAAACAGGATAAGCCCGCCCACCTTCCGGGTGTCAATCAGCCGCTTCAGGTCGTCGTTAAAGACGGTACCGTCAAATCCGGCCATCAGTCGCTGCCCGGCCAGCTGACTGTCTGAAAGGGTTTTATGATTCATGGCTTTCTCGGTTTTTTACTTCAGGCGCCCATAAGGCAGGATACAGGGCACGCGCGCCTGATAATCAAGGTATTCCGTACCGAAAACAGCGGCCAGGTATTCTTCTTCCCGGCGCACCATCCGGCGCAGCAGAAAATACATGAACAGGGGCGTGGTCAGCAGCGGCCAGCTGTTCAACAGCAGTACGATTCCCGGGGCGATAAAGACCACCCAGGAGGCGTACAGGGGATGCCGGCACCAGCGGAACACGCCGGAGGTGACCAGGCTGTCGGCATTATAGGCCCGCATGACCGTGGCCGCCGCCATCAGCCAGAAGGGAATCCCGATGACGATAAGGACTGCGCCGGCCATAACCAGAAAACGGTAAGGCAGGCAGTGGATCTGGAGCAGAGGATAAAAGTACCCGCTTAACGCCAGCATGACCGCGCCGTATCCCATCGAGGCGGCGGCAAAAATCGGGCCCACGCCCCACCGGCTCATTTTTGGATGTTTTTCCATGTTGAAACGCACTGTTCCGGTTACAGACTGATAACGGCGGCGTCACAGACCAGTCGGATCAGTTCGGTGGCCGGGGCCATGTGCGCGCCCTCCAGCAAGTCTTCGGGCGCGATTTTGCGGGCTTCGGCGCAGGGGCTGCAGACCAGAATCGGCACTTCGTGGGCCTGCAGATAGGTCAGCAGATCGTCGGCAATGTCGCCGGTGGCCGCCCGCAGGTGGATGGCCAGGCCTTCTTTGGCGATGTAAACCGCCTCGTCCAGCAGAAAGAGGGTGACGTTTTTGCCTTCCTTGTGGGCGACCGTGGCCAGATGCACGGCCCGGGTGGCCCGGTTGGGGTTGTTTGTCCCGCAGGACAGGACGATAACGACATTGTTGGTCATGATTGCCTCCGGTTGTTTTTAAGGGAAACGGTAACGCCTTTTTCAAGTGGTTTCATCCGGCGGTATGGGGCCAGGTATTTTTTTGCCCCCGGCCGGATATTCCCTGTTTTTATCAAAACCCGGGTGCGGGAGCAAGGAAAACCAATGCAATCACAAGCAGACACTCTGACCGCCAAGGCAGTCATTTCACAGAGCGTAAGCAACGGACGAAAGCGCAGGCGTGATGGTGACGAAAGCCGCTTTTATGAGGCACGACAGGCAGGGATCGCCGCGCTCCCTGCAGTCGCTCGCGATGAACGGAAAAGCGTCCTGTGGAAATATCAAGCGGTATCGGCGCATGAGCATAATTTTATATGGAATTTCTCTGCAGAAAAACGCCGGGAGCGTCAGGCTGATACGGGAGACCGCCGCCAAGGTATTTCTTGACAAATCCGGTGATTGGTGGTCAATTACAGTGTCGGGCCGGTGATTATCCGGTGGCGGCCGGAACGGTACCGGCCGTCATCAACCGGAAGGGAGGCAAGACGCGAAAACACATCACAGATCATTATTTACAAGGGGGAATAACAATGGCGGAAGAATACAAGGGCACGTTGCGCGCAGGCGAATGCGAGGCCGAAGACGTTCTGGCGGACGCCGAACCCTGGGAAAGTTTTGAAACCAAGCTGGTCCTGTGGTCCTGGGGGATTGCGGCGGTAGTCCTGGTGATCGGGCTGATTTTTGTGCCCACATCGATCCTGCATTAAGAGGCGGGGAAAATGGATTTTGTCCTTCATCACGACGGCGCCAACTGGTGTCTGCATAACGAGCAGTTTTCCCTTTCGGCGCCGAGCATGGCGCTGCTGGATGCCGATCTGCGGCGGATGCTGCAGGACCGGGGCCTGCTTCGATCCGGAGAACGGAAAAGGGTGCGCATGATGTTTGACAATTCCACCCTGCCGCAAGTGATCCGGCAGTATGCGCAGCATTATTTCAACCGGGTACTGGAAATCGAGGGATAGAAAAAAGACATATCGTCAGGGGGTTGGAAAATGACAGCAATCAATCGCAAGTGGTATTCCGGGATGTTGTCCCAGGAAGACTGGTGGGCGGTCTGGATGGGCCTGTTTCTGTTTGCCCTGGGGCTGCTGTCTCTGGTGGGTATCGATCTGGTGGGCTGGGCCGTCTATCCCCGGGCCTGGGTATGGGCGCCCGTAAACGGCAGCGGCGCTATCAGCAAGGCCTTTTATGCTCTGGGCGGAAAATACAGTCAAACGGCCGGGGATTTTTACGGCGGGCTGGGCTGGTGGAGCATCCTCTGGACCTATGTCGCCTTTACGCTTCTGACCTGCCTCGGGGCGGCCTGCATGCGGTGGAACCTGAAAAAGTTTTTTCTCGGCTGGACGATTATTTATTTTTTGACCATTTTTGTCTGGTTCTGCGGGCATCACGCCTTTTTTACCGCCACCAAACTGGAATGGGACAAGTACGGGCTGGATTTCGCCCTTTCCCTGGGCGGCGGCGCCTCCTACATTCTGTCTCTGCTGGTGGGGCTGATTATCGGCAATTTTTTCAAGGGGTTTGCCGGTTTTCTGGAAGAAGCCGCCAAGCCGGAGTGGTACATCAAAACCGCCATTGTCTTTCTGGGGGTGAAAATCGGCTATCTGCCCATCAAGGCCGCGGCCACCTCCTCCAAGCTGGGGCAGCAGATGGCCGGCCTGACGGGGGAGCTGTTTATCGCCGGGGCGGTGGCCACCATCGTGGCCTACCTGATTTTCTGGCCCGGGGTATATGTGATTGCCCGGCGAATTTTCAAGCTGCCCCGGAAAACCGCGGCGGTTCTGGGATCCGGAATTTCCATCTGCGGCGTCTCGGCGGCGGTGGCCACCGGCGGGGCGGTGCGGGCCAAACCGGTGGTGCCGATCATGGTTTCGGCCCTGGTGGTGGTCTGGGCGGTGATCGAACTGGTCATTCTGCCGGGCTTTTTTACCCATGTCTGGCCCCAGACCAATGATCCCCTGGTGGCGGGATCGGCCATGGGCATGTCGGTGAAAACCGACGGGGCGGATGCCGCCGCCGGGGAACTGCTGGATGTGTTCATGCGCAATAAAAAGACCGCCGAAACCAATGGGGCGGTTGTCTGGCCGGAAGGGATCATCACCGCCAGTGCCGTGATGACCAAGGTCTGGATCGATATGTTTATCGGGTTATGGGCCTTTGTGCTGGCCCTGATCTGGGTCTATGTGGTGGAATGCCGGCCCGGAGAGACGGTGCCGGCCTCGGAGGTCTGGCACCGGTTTCCCAAGTTTGTACTGGGATATTTTGCCACCTGGTTTATCCTGCTGGGCATTTTCTTTTCCGCCGGCGGCGGGGCGCCGGAAGGCATGGACACCCTCAAGTCGGTGGAAGCCGGAGCGGTGCCGATTGAAAAAGGGTTCCGGAAGCTGCTGTTCATGCTGACCTTTATGAGTCTGGGCATTATCACCGACTTCAAAAAACTGGCGGAAGCCCGCTTCGGCCGCATGGTCTGGGTCTATTTTATTTCTCTGTTTCTGTTTATTATCCCGGTGGCCATCATCGTGGCCTATCTCTTCCACCACGGCATGGAGATTCCCAACGTGGCCGGTATGGGCATGTAGCCGGGGAAGCGGTTTTTATCGACGAAAGCGTAAAACAGCCTCCGCCGCAGAAAAATCATTTTTGTTGTAGATGCCGAAATTGCGTTTATGGAATTTCTGCACATCGAAAGCCAATTTATAAAAAATGGTTGTAATCGGTGTGCAGAATTTGTACAAGGGCAACAAAAACAGGTGGTGAAATGGAAGTTGATCCCGGCGTTTTAATTGCCGCATATGTGAGCCTTTTGTATTTGATTATGGGACCGGTGGTTCTGTTTGGGATCTATGTCCTTTTTGATTATTTTGCGCGGCGGGCAAAAAAAAGAAGCGGGCGGGGCAAATCCGACAGGAAAAAGGAAAATATCGCCCTGTGGACCGGAAAAGATGTATGGAAGAACTTTTAAACACATGGAAAGGATATTTTACCTTTGCGGCGCTTTTGAGTTGTTTTGTCAATTTGCTGCAATTGACCTTTTCGTTTTATATGTTTGCCATTTACCGCAATGTGGTCATCAGTTACAGTGAAGACTCTCTTGTCTGCATTACGGTGGCGGCTATTTATGCCCTGGTTTTTCTGGGTATCTTTCATTATGTCCGTTCCCGGCTGCTGACCCGCGCCGGATCGCAAGTGTATGCCCGCCTGCGCACCAGGGTCCAGAAAGGTATGCTGAATGCCCATGTGGTCAGCCGGGGGGGATCCTACAGCCAGGGGGAGGCGGATCTGGAAACACTGCGGGATTTTTTTTCCGGTAATGCCGTCAATTCTCTTTTTGACGCGCCCTGGGCGCCTTTTTATTTGCTGCTGATTTATTTCATTCATCCCGGACTGGGGTTTATCGCAACGGCCGGAACGGTGCTGGTGATCGCCTTAAGCGCTCTCCAGGAATTTCTTATTCGAAGCAGCATGACCAATGCCAACAGGTGGAACAGTCGCAACCAGCGTTTTGTCAATGCCTTCCTGCGCAACACCGAGGTGATTAACGGGATGGGGATGTCTGCGGCGGTTTCCGACTGGTTTGAACGCAACAACCGACGCGTTATCTGGAACCAGACTCGAAGCAGCAATTATGCCGGTTCAATCCAGGCGGTTATCAAACCGATGCAGAACGTCCTTCAGGTCCTGATTTACTGCGCCGGAGCGTATTATGCCATGACGGCCGGTTTTTCCGTGGGTTTGATGGTGGCGGCCTCCATTATTATGGGCAGGGGGTTGGCCCCGGTATTGCAGGTGACCGCTACCTGGAAATTAACCGTTCAGGCCCGGGAGGCCTACCGGCGATTGTTTGCGTTTGAGCAGATTTTGGATCGCCAACGGGACAAAATGCCGCTTTTTGTGCCGCAGGGCCGTTTTCAACTGAGCGGGGCGACCTATGCCACCGACGGGCGGGCTTTACTGGCGGGGGTCTCTTTTTCTCTGGAGCCGGGGGAATTTCTCGGTATTATCGGGCCGAGCGGGGCCGGGAAAACAACCTTATGCCGGTTGATGCTGGGAATCTGGCCCTGTACTTCCGGGAAGGTTTATCTTGACGGTCTGGATGCCTTTTTGTGGGACAAAGAGATAATCGGAAAAAATATCGGCTACTTGCCCCAGGAAATCGAGTTGTTTCCGGTAACCCTGGCGGAAAACATCGCCCGGCTGGGCATGGTGGACAACGAAAAACTGGCCGCGGTGGTCGATCTCTGCGGGCTCAAGCCGCTGGTGGAAAGTCTGCCCGCCGGGTACGACACTTTGCTGGAAAGAGAAGACGGCGTCAAACTTTCCGGGGGGCAGAAACAGCTGGTAGGTCTGGCCATGGCGCTTTACAATTCTCCGTCTATCCTGGTTCTGGATGAACCGACCTCCAACCTCGATGAAGAGACCGAGAAAATATTTTTAGCGGTACTGCAACGGCTGAAAACGGAAGGGGAAACCACTTGTCTCATGGTAACCCATAAACCGGCGCTTCTACAATCCATGGACAAGATTGTCGTGCTTCAACAGGGGCGTCTGGCTTTCGGGGGGACCAAAGAAGAGGTTTTCGCCAGACTTTCCGGACAGCCGGTAGCGACCCAAGAGGAGACCAGGTGAAATTTTTCCTGAAAAAATGTCTCCGGTATTTTTTGTTTGCGGGCCTCCTCAGCCTGTTTATTAATACCTTGTATCTTACCTTTCCCCTGTATATGCTCGGGGTTTATGTACGCGTGCTGGTGAGTTATAGTATGCCGACCTTAACGGCCTTCACCGTTTTGGCGCTTTTTGCCTTACTGGTGCTGGGAATTCTGGATTTTATCCGGTCCCGGATCCTGGTCAAAGCCGGCGTGAAGATGGACGAGCTGTTGAGCCGGCGGGTGTTAAAAACTATGCTGGCCGATCTGGCCCGGGTCGGCACCGAAGGGTACACCAAAGGCCTTCAGGATGTGAATACGCTCCGCAATTACCTGGCGGGCAATAATATTTTTGCGTTTTTTGATGTTCCCTGGATTTTTATTTACCTGGCGGTTATTTTTCTGATTCATCCGGTGCTGGGGATGACGGCTACGGCGGGCGGTTTTATACTGCTCGGGGTGGGGGTGGTGCAGACCTTAATTACCCGCCGGGACAGCGCTGTAATTGATGATGTCAAAAACCAACAGCGGGCTTTTTTGTTGAAAAGTTTCCGGTCTTCACAACTGTTGCGCACCATGGGCATGCTCAGCAGTACCGCGGATCATCTGGACCGCATCAATGATCAGGCCGAACCCCACCGGGCCCGGGTCAGTAACCGGAGTCATGCCCTGGGGGCGGTGAGCACAAGTTTCCGGGCCATGATGCAGGTGATCATGTTCGGTACCGGAGCCGCTCTGGTATTGATGCATGAAGCCGGTGCCGGGGTGATTATCGCCGGGTCCATCATTATGGGGCGGGCCCTGGCACCTATCGATCAGGCGATAAATGCCTGGCGGCAGACCTCCGGTGCGGTGAGCGCCTTTCGGCGGCTGGATAGGCTTTTAAAGACCGCTGTCAGTGAGGAGGCGGTCCGGGTTGAAGATCTCGACGGCCGGCTGGAAGTTGCCGACGCCGGTCTGAGGATAAATGACAAGCAGATTCTGGAGGGGGTCAATTTTCGCCTGGAGAAGGGGGAAATCATGGGGCTGGTGGGCCCCAACGGCGCCGGCAAGACCTGTCTCTGCCGCATGATTCTCGGCATGTGGGCGCCCTCGGCGGGCAACGTCCGCTTGAGCGACCGGGACATACACCGCCTTGACCAGGATCGGCTGGGCTCTTATCTGGGGTATCTTCCCCAGGATGTGGAGCTTTTCCCCGGTACCGTGAGCCAGAATATTGCCCGGCTGGGGCCGGTGGATTCTTCGGCCGTAGTCGAAGCCGCCCGGTTGGCCGGGGCCCACGAAGTAATTTTGCGGTTTCCGCTGGGATATGAAACCGATATCGGTGAAGCGGGCGAAAGCCTCTCGGGCGGGCAGCGCCAGCGGGTGGGGCTGGCCCGCGCCTTGTATGGCAGCCCCGGACTGGTGGTCCTGGACGAGCCCAATTCCAATCTGGATGAAGCCGGGGAGAAGGCACTGGGGCGCGCTTTACAGAAACTGAAACAAAAGCAGGTCACCACCATCATGATAACACACAAGCCGGAGCTCCTTTCGCAGGTGGATAAAATCATGGTACTGAAGCAGGGGCGGATGGTTGCTTTCGGAAGCCGGGAGGAAATATTCCGGACGTTTTTTCAACCCGGGGCCGCCGGCAGTTCCGGCGGTCAAGGACGCGCCGGTGGTGGTGAAACAGGGGAAACGGGAGGAAAGGGCTTTTCATGAAGAATATGCGAAAAATCTGGAACAGGTATCTTGTTTTTGCCGGTATTTTTGAAGTGTGCAGCAATCTGCTCTACCTGTCTGTTCCGGTATACCTGATGGTGATCCATGACAGAGTGATGTATAGCTACAGTATGGCCAGCCTGGTGACCTTGAGTTGCGGCCTCCTCTTTACGCTGGCAGTGATGGGCGTTCTGGTTTTTCTCCGCTCCCAACTGCTGACGAGAGCCAGCGACGCCTTGGCGCAAAAACTGTTGCCGCCGCTGTTATCCAGCCTGCAGGCGGACGCGGCCGGAGTCCGGCCCACCGGCTACCGGCGGGGGATTCAGGATCTGGCCTGTCTCAAGGAGGCCATGGCCAGGGGAACAATTTTTGCCTGGATTGATGCACCCTGGATGATTCTTTATTTTATTCTGCTTTTTATCATGCATCCGTTGCTGGCGGTGGTGGCTTTCATCGGTTTTTCTCTGGCCGGGGTTTTTTATTTGTTGATCAAAAATTTCAGCCGGGATCGTTTTGTGTCGGCCGAGGCGGTTGCGGAAGCCAACCGGGAATTTGTCTCGGAAATCCTTGATCAGCCCGAACTTGTTTCGGGCATGGGCCTGCAGTCCGATGTTATTGAAAAATTCAACAGCAGGCAGGAGAAAGCCAGCGGCCCGGCGATGGAAGCGGAGTCGTTCCGGTCCGGTATTGCGGCGGTGGTGCTCTTTATCAGTACGGCTGCGGTGGCTGGAACATACGGTGCCGGAGCCTGGCTTTTTTTCGAAGATGAGATTACTCCCGGTATAATGCTGGCAGCAGTTTTGGTTGCCGCCCGGATATTTTTTCCCCTGGAGAAAAAACTGGCCGGTTTGAAACAGGGGCTGGAAGCAAGGGCCGCTTATGATCGCTTGCAAGCCTATGTTGATACCAGCGGGGAAAAATCCACCCTGGCTTTGCCCCGGCCGAAAGGCAAACTGTCCGTGGAGAACGCCCTGCTTGTCATTCAGGGCCGGCGATTGTTACAGAACGTCAGTTTTTCTCTGGAGGCCGGCGAATCATTGGGAATCTTCGGGCCCGCCGGCGCCGGAAAGTCTCTTCTTTGCAATCTTATTCTGGGGATATGGCCGCCGACGGCAGGCAAAGTGCGGCTTGACGGAGCGGATACGGCCCAGTGGGATAGAGCGGAGCTGGGGCGGTATATCGGCTATCTTCCGCAGAAAGCGGGGCTGTTTTCCGGGCGGGTGGATGAAAATATTGCCCGGCTGCAAACGGTGGATTCTGAAAAAGTTATCAAGGCCTGCAAAAAGGCCTTTGTTCATGAAATGGTTTTAAAGCTGCCCGCCGGATACGACACCATGACCGGCCGGGCCGGTTCTCAGCTGTCGGCCGGTCAGACCAGAAGGATCGCCTGTGCCCGGGCCTTATATGGGGATCCCTCCCTGGTGGTAATGGACCGGCCCAATTCCGACCTGGATGAGGAAGGTATGAGAGCACTTTTTACGACCATCGCAGGCCTGCAAAAAGAAAAAACAACGCTGGTCATGGTTACGGAAAATCCCAATCTGCTCAGAACAACAGATAAACTGTTGTTTTTAAAAAACGGTCAGGTGGCCGTCTTCGGCCCGACCCAGGAGGTCCTGGCCAAATTGGCAAATAAACAACCAGCCCCACAGGAGTGATGGAATGGAAGAAAATACGGCTTTGAATACGGATCCGAAAAAATTTATCATCGCAGGCCTGCTCGTAATATTTATCTTCTTTGGCGGTATCGGGGCCTGGTCGCTTTTTTTCCCGTTTAAAGGCGCTGTGATCGCGCCGGGTACGGTGAAAGTCGCCGGGGAAAGAAGGGTGGTCCAGCATCTGGAGGGCGGTATTATTGATGAGATTCGGGTGGAAGAAGGCGATCGGGTGAAAAAAGGGGAGGTATTAATCCGGCTGAAAAGCGCCCGGATTGACTCCAGCGTGGATCTGCTGCAGGGAAGACTGCGGGCGAAATGGGCCGAAATGGCCAGACTGATGGCGGAAGTGACCATGGAAAAGGAGATTGACTGGCCTGCGGAGCTTTTGGAAATGAAAGAAAGCGGCGGCACTGAAGTAGAAAAGGTTATGGCCAAGGAAAATGATATCTTTCAGTCCCGGCGGTCGGATCTGGAGGGGAAAATCTCTTTGTATCGCAGCCAGATCAAGCAGTTGGAGAAAAGAATCGAGGGCACTCAGGAGGAGTTGCAGGCCCAGCAGGAGGTTATCGCCAATCTCAATGAGGAACTGGCGGCCAAAAGATCGCTTTTGCAGGAGAAGTATCTCGGCAAATCCCAGATTCTGGAACTGGAGCGAATGCTTTCGGAAAGCAAGGGAAGAAAAGGAAAACTGAAACAGAACATCGCGGAATACAATCAGCAGATAGAAGAGCTCAAGCTGCGCATTGTGGATATCAAGAATCAATACCGGGAAAAAGCGGTTTCCCAGTTGGGTGAGGTGAAAGACACCATATTCGAACTCAGAGAGCAGATAAAACCGCAGTTGGACGCCCAGCAAAGGCTGGAGGTAAAGGCGCCCATCGGTGGAGAAGTGATCAACATGCGGGTGAACTCGGAAGAAAGTGGTGTGATTCAGGCGGGTATGCCGCTTCTGGATATTGTTCCGGCCCGATCCCCCCTGAAAATCTATGCCCAGGTCAGACCCCAGGATATTACGCGGGTCAAAAAAGGCCAGAAAACCAAAGTCCAGCTCAGTGCTTTTGAACGGGGCAAGGTTCCCCCGCTGCCGGGAAAAGTGGTCTATGTCTCCGGTGATCTGATAAGCCAGGATACGCCTCGGGGAAGAGTCAGCTATTATGAGGTCCATGTGGCCGTGGAGGAGGGCGTGCTGGAGAAAAACAATGCCTATCTTTCCCCGGGCATGCCGGTGGCTTGTTATATCACCACGGATAAACGTAGTATTATCAGCTACCTGCTGGATCCTCTGCTGGAAAATGTGGATCGCGCCATGAGAGAATAAAACAGTGAAAACGGTTTTTCTTACCGGCGCCACCGGTTTTGTCGGGCAGAAAATATCCCGGGAACTTGGCCGCGGCTGTAAGATCATCGCCCTGGAAAACGTCCGGCCTTTTGCACCGGAAAAAAAATCACATATTTCCGTAAAAGCAGATATTACGGATTTTGCGGCCATAAAAGAAATTTGCGATACATATAAGCCGGATGTCGTCATTCACTGTGCGGGCCTGGCGCATCAAAAAATAAGACATTTCCCGGCAACCGCATATCATCGCGTCAATGCCCGGGCCACCGAGAATGTCGCCCGAGCGGCCGGCGCCGCCAGGCCCGATGTATATTTTATATTTTTATCTTCCATCTCTGTATATGGAGAAAGCAGCGCGGCGGAGGCGGTATCGGAAGATTTTCCCTGCAGCCCCTCCGGTGATTATGCCCGCAGCAAACGGGATGCGGAAAAGTATCTAGTACGGTTGTTCCACGCGGGGAAGTTGAGAAAACTGGATATATTGCGACTGGCCCCGGTTTATGATGCAAGCTGGCGTTTGAATTTGAATAAGAGGGTTCTGGCCCCGAAAACGATTGCCTATTTGAAATTTGGTTCGGGGCGGCAGCGGATGTCCGCTGTGGCCCGGAAGAATGTGGTGGATTTTATCCATTACCGTCTGCAGCAGACAGGTGATCTTTCCGCCGCCTTTTGCGAGGTATTTAATGTTTGCGATGAACGAGCCTACCCTTTGGAAAAAATTATTCAGGTTTTCAAAAAATCCGCTTATTATCCGGCCAGACCGGTCATCCGGGTTCCCCTGTGCCTGGTCTGGTTGCTGACACGCTCGGCGGGATTGCTGGCGGGTCGGAGGCGCCAATGGATTCACGCCGGTTATGCCAAACTGGCATACAGCCTGGTGTTTGATAACAGCAAGATGCTCACAACCGGTTTCCAGCCGGTGCATACTTTGGAATCTGTGTTTTTGGAGAAGTAACCCAATGATGTTGCCGTATGGATTGACGGGTATGCTGAGTTTTTTTTCGGGCGGCGTGGGGGCCTGGCTGATAAAAAATTATGGTTTGCGGCTGGGTATGGTTGATATCCCCAATGACAGGAGTTCTCATACGGATATTGTTCCCAAGGGCGGCGGTATTGGGATTCTGGCCGCTTTTGTTTTCTGTTCCCTGTTGTTTCAAATACCGGCTTTTTTCTGGGGGCCGGCCCTGATGCTCTCAATCGTCAGCCTGGCGGGAGATAAGTGGGAGGTTTCGCCTGGATATCGATTAGTGATCCAGTTTCTGGCCGGTTTACTGTTTCTGGCCGTCTTCGTTCATACGATCCGGCCGGATGCTGTAATGTACGGGTTATTATTTCCTCTGGTTTTGTTTATGGCAGGAACGGCCAATTATTACAATTTTATGGATGGTATTAATGGCATCGCAGCGGTAACGGGCATCGTGGCCTTTGGATTGTTGACGATCTACGGAATTGTGACCGGAAAAGAACCTGCTTTAATTGTTTTGAGTTTTTCCATAATGTGTGCCTGTGCGGGGTTTTTGCCTTTTAATATGCCAACCGCCCGGGTATTCATGGGGGATGTGGGCAGTATTCTGCTGGGTTTTGTTTTTGCCGGTCTGGTCATCTGGTGGGCCACCAGCTTTTCAGCGTTTATTTTGCTGGCAAGTTTTCTGTTTCCCTTTTATGCCGATGAATTGATTACCACCGGCGAGCGTCTCCGGGATGGAGAGCGGTTGACCCGGGCCCATCGCCGGCATTTTTACCAGGTTCTGGTTAACGAAGGTGCCCTTCCCCATTGGCTGGTGGCTGTCGGCTATGGCGGGGTGCAGTTATTGGTAGGTATCGCGGTCTGGAATATTGGGGAAGAATATTGGCCCGTGCGGTTGGGCGTGCTGGCGATTTTTTTGGTAATATTTCTGGTGGCCAACATTGTGGTGAAAAGACGGTTGGGGATGATTTGAAATGTGCGCGCGAAATATGCGGTCCGGAAGGCAGCAAGAGGAGAGCTGACATGACAGAAGCGAGCGGTAAAAAAAGCGGGAGTAACGATTACGATTACCGTCGGGATGAAGAGGAAATGGAGCTTATTGAGCTTTTGCGGATTTTGTGGAAGTGGAAGTATCTGATACTGGGCGGCGCGATGGTTTGCGGGGTGGTTGCCGCAGCCATCAGTCTTTCCCGGCCCGAATTTTACCGGGCGACTATGGTGCTGCGCCCGGGATTATTAACCGTCAGTGAATATGCCAATAATGTTTATCTGGATTCGGCAGAGAATATGGAGGCGTTGGTAGAAACAGGCACCTTCAAAAAGGAGTTGCGCTTTCGTCTGGATCAGGCCGGTGTAAAAAATCTGCCGGCGGTGTTGCGGCTCAGTGTATCTTCGGCTTATGGCGAAGCGATTGAGGCGATACGGGTCACCATGCAAACCAGGCATGCGGAACTCGGTGTCGCCGTACTCGAACATTTGAAAAAATTGTTGGACGATAAGTATGAAGACCGCATCCTGCATTTGAAAAACAAAAAAGATATGGAAATGAATAAGGCCCGGGCAAAAATAGCAAAGTGCCTGGAGAAAAAAACGTCTTTACAGAAGACAATCAACATGTTGCAGGACAGGGCCGATTCCCTGAGGCAGGAAGTAAAATCCATGGAAGATGGCGTCCAGCGGTGGATGGAAGGTTCTCCTTCATTCGTCTTTCAGAATTCCGGTACCGATCACAACCTTTTTTCCTTTCTCGGTGGCAACATCATTCAGCAGAATCTGGCCCTTGCTTTGCTCGGAAAGGACAGTCTTTTCCGGCTGGAACTGGAAATACAGGACCGCCAAATGCAGATGGCAGAGATGGACAGGGAAATGGATCTGCTGGCCGCGGAGAGTGAAAATCTGCAGTTTGAAAAAAATATGATTCAAATTGTGGTGATTGATCCGCCGGGGATAAGCAGCCGCCCGCTGCGGTCGCCAATCAAGCGCGATATTATTCTGGGCCTGGTGGCGGGTTTGTTTCTTTTGGTTCTTTTTTCCTTTTTCCTGGAGTACCTCAGCAGGCACATAAATGTTGGTCGGCATTGAACTGCACCGATTTTACGGATGTTTTGGCCTTAGACAGTAAATAAAGCAATGGATCATGTTGATTGTCGAAACACCGGACGGACGTCCGGCTGAACGCAAGTATATTTCGGACGTGTTGCTGGGCGCGTTTCTGGGACTTCGGTGGAAAGGCGTTGCGGAAGATCGGACAGATGTCCGGGTGACCATTGCCGGTCATCAGGGAGAGATCCGGCTGCCGGATATTTTTTTTTCATTGCCGGAGAAGCGCTGGTTAACAGCGGCCTCGCTTCCCTTGCGGCCGCTGGCGACATGGGATACCAGAGACATCGGGCTGGCCGGAGCGGTATTGTCACCCGTGATACCGCTTATTTATGGCGGCCGGCCGCCTTGTGCCGCGGCCCGGCATGACAGTCTTTATCTTCCGGCAGATATATTCGGCTCGGCTTTTTTCATGCTGACCCGATATGAAGAGGTGGTAAAACCGGAAAGGGATACCCACGGCCGTTTTCCGGCCTGGAATTCCCTGGCGTTTCAGGAAAATTTTCTTTTGCGGCCCATTGTGGATGAATATGTGGAAATTCTGTGGGCGGCGATGAAACGAACCTGGCCGGGACTGGAACGGAAAAAGCGCTGTTTTCGAATGGTTCCCACCCATGATGTGGATAACCCCTTTGATCCGGTTTTCCAAAGCCCCAAGAAGCTGATTCGCACCCTGGGCGGGGATCTTTTGAAAAGACGCCGTTTATTCCGGGCGGCCAACCGTTTTTTTGCTTTTATTCAAATCAAGCGGGGGAAAAGGCGGGATCCCTTTGATACCTTCGATTGGTTGATGGACCAGTCGGAAAAGGCCGGTGTCCGGTCGGCCTTCTATTTTAAGGCCGCGACAAACGGGGATTTTGATACGGCCTATTCGTTGTTTCATCCCCGGATTCAGGATCTTTTTCATAAGATGCAAAAAAGGGGGCATGAAGTGGGCTTTCATCCCGGTTATCAGGCGGCCGACGACCCCGCCATCTGGCGTACCGAATATGCTTTGCTGCGGGCGGCGATACCGTCTGATCTGCCGCTGAAAGGAGGCCGGCAGCATTTTTTACGATTTCAGGTTCCGGAAACCTGGCGCTGTTGGGCGGATTCCGCGCTGGAATACGATGCTACCATGGGGTTTGCGGATCAGGCCGGCTTCCGGTGCGGGACCTGCCATGCCTTTTCCGTGTTTGATGTTACGGAGAAAAGATTGTTAAACATTGTTGAAAAACCGCTCATTGTCATGGAAGGCAGTGTCCTGGACAAGCAATATATGGGAATACAGGATGCGGAAGCGGCTTTGGATTGTATGCGTACGCTCAAATCCCGTTGCCGCCGGTTTGAAGGCACGTTTTTGTTTTTATGGCATAATTCCAGAGTGGTGGCGGAGGTTGAACGAAACATGTATCAAACGGTGTTGCTTGCAGAATCATGAATGAAGCCATTTCCCTGAAGAAGCGGATCGTCAGTGCCGCTTTGCCCCCTTTGCGTCGCTGGACAAACCGGCTCAATCCGTCCCGGTTGCTTCCTCCCGTGATAATCAGTGGGAGTCCCCGGGGCGGCACCACCTGGATGGCCGAGTCCATTGCAGCGGCGTTTGACAGGCCCCGGCTGATGTGGGAGCCTTTGCAGGACGGGAATCCGGAAAAATGGCGATATCCATTTTCCGGGCGGCCGTTTTTTGACGGTTCGATTGTTGCACAAAGACCGTTTTTTGAAAAACTGTTGCAGGGGGAAATGGTAAATGTCCATACCCTGCGGTTAAGACAGTTTCCCCGGAATATCGCCGGTGTTTTTTCCTCCGGCCAGATCATTATCAAATTTGTCCGGGGAAATGGGGTGGCGGCCGCGCTTCATAAACAGTTTACCACCCGTTTGCCGCTGGTGATCATCCGACATCCCGGTGCAGTCGTAAGTTCTCAATTGAAAATGGGGCAATGGCACGATCATCCCCACTTGGACCCGTGTTTGTTGAAATATTACCCCAAGTTAAAAAAAGTAGCCGAAAACAGAACAACCCTGCCGGAACGGCTGGCCATCACTTGGAGTGCGGATTATCTGGCGGCGAAATTCGACCCGGATAATGTGTTTATCTCCCGCTATGAGGATATCCTCCGGGATATAACGGGATTAACGCCGCTTTTTCAAAAATGGGGGTTTGAAGACATTCCGGAAGGCGTGGTGAAGAAAATGCGCCTTCCCAGCAGCACCACCCGCTCCTGGTCGCAACTTACCTCAAAAGAGAATGCCATGAACGGATGGAAGCGCCGGTTGGACGAAAAGACGATCGTGCGTGTCGCGGATACGGTTTATGAATGTGGTGTGGAAGAATACGATTTTTTCTGATCAGGCGGTATTGTCAATAAAAAAGAGGATATATGCGAAAAAACAGGTCTATCAGTGTTTATCATTTTTTTTCCGTTGCATCGGTGGTGGCCTTCGTTTTTATCTATGCGCTGGATCCGTTGTTTTATCTTTTCGAAAAACTGGTGAGCAATTCTCCTTTTCAGTTCGGATTTGCCGGAATCCTCCTGGCGATTTTGAGTCTGGCCTATTTTGTCGGGGTTAAGAAAAATTACGGGCAATGGCTTTTTTTGCTGCTGCTGGTCATGCTCTTTGTTTTGTCAGGGCTGGTTTCCTGGTTTACAGCGGATAATTTCCGATTATTCGACGGGTTTTTGTTTATAAAAATGTTGTCTTATGTTGCCCTGGGGTATTGGTTCTCAGCAGCATATTCAGATGGAGTTATGACCGTTTTTACCACCCGCAGCTCTTTTTTTCTGGTTGTAAATACCCTGTTTTTGTTTGCGATTATGGGATTGATGGCTTTTGTGGGCAATGTCAATTATTTACGGGTAGCCAATGCGGTGTTTGTTTACGGTCTGTTTTTTCTGTCATTGAATTTTGAGGACTTCCGGTATAGATATTTTTTTATTTGGCTGTTGCTGGTTGCGTTATATTGTATCGGCAGCCGGGCCGCTTTATTCGGAGGATTTATTGCTGTTTTTTTTGTGTATAACATGATTTTTAAAAATCTGAAAAAAAAACTGTTGCTGGTTTTTCTGTTTTTCATGGTTGTCTTATTTTTTGGAATATATGCCGCCAACTATGAGGGCAATCTGCATGCCAATCGTTATGTTCGCATTCTCAAGTCCCCGTCGTCGGATACCTCGCTGTTAAGTCGATTTCAACTGGCCGCGTACGGCATGGAAGTCGTAAACCGGGAATGGCCATGGGGAAAATACAAATATTATGAGGGCAATCCCGAGGCCGGTTATATCCATGACGTCCGGTCTTTTGTCGCTGAATTCGGCGCTGCGGGTCTGCTTTTATCTCTTTTGATCTATGGCTTTCTGCTGGTCCGGCTGCTGAAAAGTAAAAAGAATATCGGAATAAACAAAAAATTTTTTTTCTATGGTCTGGTGTCTTTTACCTTGATCAACGGTTTGTTTCTCAAACATTTTTCTTATAATCTGGCTTATTTTTGTTTTGGATTTGTCTTGTTTATGTATCGAAGAAATCCTTCCGCCGGGATCCGGCGGAAAACGCCGGAAGCGGCCTGCCTGTCGGCCATGGCCACAGAAAATTTATGAAAAACGAAGAAAAAACAATTGTTTTTTTTGGCCCTTTTTCGCCGGCAAACAGCCCGCCCTCCGGAAGTTCCGTGCGACCGGAAAAAATGCGGGAAGGGTTTCAGGCAAACGCCGTCCGGGTGATAAGTATTGCGGGGACAAGCGGGGAGCGGAGAAGAAAATGGCGCGCGCTGGATATGGAGAAAGAAAATATTGTTGGGGTTTATGCGGAATTGAGCACCATGCCCCTGGCGCTCACGGATCCGGATCATCTCCCCCGTCATCCTTTTCTGGACATGAAGGTGTTCAGAAAAATGCGTACCGCCGGTATTCCGGTAGCGGTTTTTTACCGGGATGTATACTGGCGTTTTTCGCAATACAAAAGGGAAGTGTACCCGGTCAAACGGCGGGTGGCTGAATTTTTTTACAATCTGGAGCTGCGGCAAATGGTTCGATCGGTTTCTCACCTGTTTCTGCCTTCTCTGCGGATGTTCCCGGAGATTCCGGTGAACTTTCCCTTGTCGCGGGTCTCCGCCCTGCCGCCGGGGGGCGAGATCCGGCCGATTCGGCGGAAAACGAATTCCGGGCCACTGGCCTTGCTTTATGTGGGCGGGGTCCTGCCGCCGCTGTATGATTTATCCCCGGTTTTTGATGCGCTCCGTCGCGTTCCGGCGGTATTTCTTACCCTTTGCTGCCGGCAGGGGGAATGGGAGCGCGTTCGCGATTCCTATAATCTTCCCGTCAATGTGGAAGTGGTACACAAGGCGAAAACGGAACTGGATGATTTGTACGGGCAGGCCGAGGTTTTTTTAATGTTCAGGAAAATGGAGGGTTATCTCAAATTTGTCATGCCGGTCAAACTGTTCGAGGCGATCGGCGCCGGCTTGCCGGTGGTCACCAACGCCGGCTGCGAGATGGGGGATTTTGTGGAGCGCGAAGGCGTTGGCTGGGCCTTGCGGAACAGCAATGAGCTGGCACCACTTTTGGAAAGGTTGGCCCAACGGCCGGCGGTTCTTCAAAAAAGGCGAGAAACCGCGGAAAAAATTCGTAATTATCATACCTGGCGCGCCCGAGCCGGAGAGATTATGCAACGGTTTCAAGACCTGCGCGCAACGGGCGGGGTATAATGAAGATCGCCCTGCTGGCCGCCGCTTCCTCCATTCATACCGTCCGCTGGGCCAGCGGCCTGGCCCGGAGCGGAGCGGAAGTTTCCGTGATAACACAGCATCCGCCGGTTGATTCGCTGGAAGAAGGGGTGAATATGTTTTTGTTTCCCCGTCGCGGCAGCGCCGCGTATTTTTTGATGGTTCCGGGCGTGCGCCGCCTGCTGCAACGATTGCAGCCGGATGTCTTGAGCGCTCATTTCGCCAGCGGATATGGGACCACGGCCCGTCTGGCCGGATTTCACCCCTGGCTGCTTTCGGTTTGGGGAAGTGATGTCTATGATTTTCCCTATCGTTCGCCGGTGCATCGCTGGTGGTTGCGGGGAAATTTACGGGCGGCGGACCGGGTTGCTTCAACCAGTCATTGTATGGCCCGTCAGACCCGGGCACTCTGCGCCGGGTTGAATGATATTGCAGTAACGCCTTTTGGGGTGGAAACGGAGCATTTCCGGAAAGCGGCCCCGCCGCTGCCGGATCGCGATACCGGAAAAGCGATCGTGGTGGGCACGGTGAAGACGCTGGCTCCGAAATATGGGGTGGATACGCTGCTGCACGCCTTTGCCGGGGTTTGGCGCCATTTTCAGCAAGTAACCCCGGACATTGCCGGGCGTTTGCGGTTGCGTATCGTGGGCGACGGGCCGCAAGAGAAAAATCTTCGCGATTTGGCGGGCAAGCTGGGGATAATGGACAAAACCGATTTTATCGGCGGTGTTCCCCACCACCGGGTGCCGTTTGAATTGGGCAAACTGGATATATATGCGGCCTTGAGTCGTCTGGACAGTGAGAGCTTCGGGGTGGCGGTTATCGAGGCCGGTGCCGCCGGCCGGCCGGTGGTTGTCTCGGACGCCGGCGGCCTGCCGGAAGTTGTGGTGCCCGATAAGACCGGCTTTGTCGTTTCCCGGAATAATCCGGAGGCGGCCGCGGCGGCCCTGAAAAAACTCGTTGCAGATCCCGGCCTGCGCGCGACCATGGGGGAAAAGGCCCGTCGGCATGTGGCGCACCATTACAGCTGGCGGGAATCCGTCCGGATTATGCAAAATGTACTGGAAACCACCTGCCACCCCGGTAGCTGAATCAACATGAAACGATTTTGAACGGGCAGGCCTATGCATATTGTTATATTCGCCCATTTTGCCGGTTCACCGGAACATGGCATGGTTTTCGGGCACTATTATCTTGGGCGCGAATGGACGCAACGGGGACATGAAGTAACCATTGTTGCCGCCTCCTTTGCGCACACGCGTTTTCGGCAACCGCCCCAGACCGGAACCGTCGAGGTCGAAATGATTCATGGTATCCGTTATATATGGCTACCTGTCCCCTCCTATGATCCAAAATCTGTTTTGGGAAGGGTAAAAAATATTATACGGTTTACCATGCAATGCCATTTATGCAGATTGCCCCTTCGCCAGGCGGATATTGTCATCTGCTCTTCCCATCATCCCTTTCCGATTTTTGCTGCCCGGCGGTATGCCGGAAAATTTCATGGCCGCCTGGTTTTTGAGGTTCGGGACCTTTGGCCGCTGACGCTTATCGAGCTGGGCGGGGCGCACCGGTTCAATCCCTTCATCGCCCTGATGCAATATGCCGAAACCTACGCCTATAAACATGCCGATAAAGTGGTTTCCGTATTGCCGATGGCCAAAGAATATATGGAAAGCAAGGGGATGTCTCCGGAAAAATTTGTCTATATTCCCAATGGCGCAACCCTCGACGGTGGAAAAAACAGCGAGCCGCTGCCGGTTTCCCACAGGCAACAACTGAATCAGCTTCGCCGGGAAGATAAATTCATTATCGGATATGTGGGCAAAATCGGTCTGGCCAACGCCCTTCATGTCTTTATTGAAGCGCTTGCGTTAGGTCATGATAAACAGATTGTATTTGTAATGCTGGGGGCGGGTGCCTGCGCCGGGGAATTAATGGATCAGGCCGCCAGGCTGAATATTGCGGAGCGTGTTTTTATATTGGCACCGGTGAATAAGAATCAGGTGGGCAGTTTTCTTGATTATGTCGATGTGGCCTATATTGGATTGCTGAAAAAATCCATCTTTCGATTTGGTGTCAGTCCCACCAAACTGAACGATTTCATGCTGGCCGCAAAACCGGTAATCAGTGCCATAGATGCCCCCCCTGATATTATCCGCGAGAGTGCCGCGGGCATCTCCTGTTCTCCCGAAGATCCGGACGCCCTTTGTGATGCCATACGGACGATGAAAAATATAAGCGAAGACGAAAGACAGGAAATGGGTGTAAACGGTTTCCAATGGTTGCAAAAAAACAGGGATTACCGGGTTCTGGCAAAAACGTTTTTGCTTTCCGTGATGGAAAATAAATAGCAAAGCAAGCTTTTATTGAGGTATAAGAAAGTACCGTTTGGAAAAGGAATCCCATTCATGACAGCGCCTGATAACTCTGGAGTCCGGAAAGACCGCGGCCGATTTATGGGCAGTGTGGCCAATCTTGCCGGTGGAACCGTTGCGGCGCAGGTTCTGGGCATTCTGGCCATGCCGGTTATCACCCGGATGTTTCCGCCGGAAAGTTTTGGTCTGTATGCTTTGTTCATCGCCTTTGGAAATATGCTGGGGGCTGTTTCCTGCCTGCGGTATGAACAGGCCATCCTTCTGCCCAAAGAAGACGGAGAGGCAGTGGCTGTTCTCTGCCTCAGTCTGGTTGTCGCTGCGGCAAGTGCACTGGTTCTTTTCGGGCTGTTGGCGGTGACCAAAGATCCTTTTCTGCGAATTTTGGGGGTCGCGAATCTGGCGCCGGTGGCCTGGCTGGTGCCCGTGGTTGTTTTTTCTGCGGGGATCGGGCTGGCGGTACAGAGCTGGCAGGCCCGGCACAACCGGTTTGGAACCGTGGCCCGGGCAAACGTGGTGACACCGATTGTGGGCGCGGTAACCAAGATCGGAGGCGGGGCGGCGGGGTTCACCTCGGGCACAAACCTGATTTTCCTGCACATGGCGGCGGTGGCCGTGCGACCCTTCGTCCTTTCCTGGCGTCTGGTAAAGGATGATTTCAGATTTATCACCGCTCATGTTTCGGGTTCCGGAATGCTGGCGGCCGCCCGGCGTTATGCCCGCTTTCCCCTTTACAGTACAGCGGCCTATTTTCTGGGGCTTTTATCCACGCATTTGCCGCGGTTTGTTTTGAATGCTGTTTTTGATGCCGCCACAGTGGGGCTTTATGCCATTGCCATTCAAGTGCTGTATCTTCCCTCCCGGGTGGTGGGCAACGCCATCGGACTGGTCTTTTATCAGCGGTCGGCGGCCGTGGCTGCCCGAAACGGGGAGGTCGGCCCGTTGGTGGAGCAGGTGCTGAAAATGCTGGTGGCTCTTTCGTTGATGCCGTTTATGCTGCTGATGACAACGGGTCCGGAGCTTTTTCAGGTGGTTTTCGGCGCCCGCTGGGTGACGGCCGGCCGTTATGCCATGCTGCTGGCGCCCTGGTTGTTTTTGGTCTTTTGTACCGCGCCGTTGCAGAATCTTTTATCGGTCAAAGATTTGCAGCACATGGAAACGGTTTTCAATCTGGTGGCGATCGTGACCCGGGCCGGCGCTCTGGCGGTGGGTTGTGTTTTATCGCCCCGGCCGGATCTGGCCGTGTTTCTTTTCGGCTTGGTCAGCCTTTTGAATATCGGCTGGCGCGCGCATTATTTGCTGGGCGTGGGCGGGTTTTCCCGGTGGACGGCCTTGCAATACGGAGTGCATTGCGGTTTGTTGACGTTGCCGGGGCTGGCCCTGATCGGGATGGCCAAGTTGTTGGCCCTGTCCGCGCCGGCGGTAACCGCCGCCGCTCTTGCAGGCATGGCCATCTATGGCGTTTTGCTGCTTGTCGCCGAAAAACCGGTCCGGGATTTTTTAATCGGGATCGTCCATAAACGCCAGCGGGGAGCAGAACAACAAGAGGTGGAGGATTTGGAATAAAAACACTTCCGGCTGTTCACGGCGGAGGAAAAATGGGCTGCATATGACGGCAATGAACTGGATTCGCGATATCGTTTATCAGGCAAGGTGGGCGCGGCGACGGGCCGGATGGGGCAACCTGCTTCGCGCCTACCGGAAGTGTCCCACCCGAAAACCGGTTCGGGTGCAAGCCTGGGAGTTACTCCGATGTACCTGGCGCTACCGGTGTTTGCCGGACCACTATTTTTTTTACGGCCTTTATGATCGTTCCGCCGAGGGCATAGATGTTCTTTCCTACCAGTCCCATTTTGATTGTTACCGGCGGAAATTCCCGGTGGTCAACAACCATAAGGCCGGTTGTCATCTGTTGCTGAACAATAAGATCGTGTTCCATTATTTGATGCGGGCCGCCGGCATTCCCGTTCCCGAAGTGGCCTTGCTGGGATGCGCGGGGACCTGGACGGATTTGACGGGAACGGTGTTGGATGCCGATGCGGCTGTGCAAAGGTTGCAGGGGGTTGCGGTTTCCCGGTTGTTCCTTAAACCGGAAACCGGCGGGGGTGGCCAGGGGATTGTGGTCTTCGAGCGGACCTCTGGCAGGGGGTTGTTTCGCGCCGGCAATCAACCGCTTGATGCCGCGCTTCTGGAACGCTTCCTGCAGAAAGGCAACCTGCTGATTGAGGAAGGCCTGACGCAGCACGCGGACCTCGATTGTTTTTATAAGGGGTCGGTGAATACCTTCCGGATTATTACCCAGTACGTTCCGGGGCGCGGTGCCAAGGTTTTGTTCGCGGCGCTTCGCATGGGTGCCCGCGGGGCCGTTATCGACAATGCCTGCGTCGGCGGGGTTTATGTCGGGGTCAATCCCGCGACGTGCCGGCTTTTCCCTCCCGCTTTCGATGATTCTCTGGATACCTACAGGCGGCATCCTTCCACCGGCGTGGTCTTCGCCGATCAGAAGTTTGCCTTTCTTCCGGAAATTATGGAGTTGTGCTGCCGGGCGGCCAACCGGCTGCCGATGCTGGGGAGCATCGGGTGGGATGTTGCCTATACGGAAAAAGGTCCGGTTGTGGTCGAGGCCAATGATACCTGGGGGCTTTCGCTGGTGCAGTTTCCGCAGGGCGGGATTGCGGACATTCTTCACCGGGAGTGGAAACGGTAATGGCGGGTTTCGGTCAGCGATTGCAGAACCGGTTTGTGAAGCGTCGGATTATTGTTCGGTATGAGAAAAAAGCGGCGCTGGTGCGGGATGAGACCGCTGTTGCAATCCGCGAGATGCAACCGGCGGATGGGGCAGCCCTGGTTGCCTTGCGGAGGGGAAACCACGCGGCCGCCGATCGTTTTCAGAAGCGGCTTTCTTCCGCTTCCTGGACAGGGGTGCTGGCAGTAGAAAAAGCGACCGGCCGGGTGGTGGGTTGTCAATGGGCCTTGGTATCGTTCCGGTCCACAGTCTGGTATGATTGCCTGCCGGTTCCGCCGGGCAGCGCCTTGTCCGTTGATCACTATGTGGCCCCGGAATTTCGCGGACGCGGGATCAATGCCCAGATGACGCAGAAACTGCTGCCTCTTCTGTCGGCGCGGGATATCGGCTCGGTGGTTTCGGTCATTGAAGCCCGGAACCGGGCTTCTCTCCGGTCCGCGTTTCATTGCGGACACCGGCAGGCCACCAATATTTTACTGAAGTGGTTCGGAAAAAACGTGGTATCGGTCGTGATCGGCCGGGGATGTCCGCGGATATATCCGGTACGGCGCCAAAGACCAATTTGACGGAGGGATTGTGAAGCGGAAGCAACGCCATCCGGCTTTTGTCTGTCGCTGCGGGCTCAACGGCCTGGCTTTGATCCGGGAATTGGGCCGGCGGAAGGTACCGGTGCATGCCCTGGATTCTGTCCGGTCTGTTGGAACCTTCAGCCGGCATGCCGCTTTTCTTTCGTGTCCCGATCCCCTGAGCCGGGAGCAGGATCTGATCGGGTTCCTGCGGGAATGTGCTCCGCGTTTTTCCCTTCGTCCTGTGTTGCTGCCAACGGATGATGCCTGGGCCCTGGCGCTGGCCCGGCACCGGGACGTTCTGGCTGGGGATTACATCCTGTGCCTGCCTGATGCGGAGACGGTGGCACTGCTTCTGAATAAGCGGTTGTTTTGCGACTGGGCGGAAAAACGGGGCTTTCCCGTGCCGCGCACCTGGCCGCTGTCCGAAGCTTCCGCCATTCCGGAATCCGCCTATCCCCTTGTAGCCAAGCCGGTAACCCGGACGGCGCCGGGTGAGGGCAGTGAAAATAAGCAGCGATTTGAGATGTTTTGCCGTCACCGGCTGGTGCTGCTGGACCGTCCGGGGCAGGTGGAAACATTTTTCACCACCATGGAAAAGTGGCAGCCGGATTTTATGTTGCAGGAGTATGTGCCCGGCTGGTCCGACCGGATGTTCACCATAGGGATATATGCGGATGGTTCTTCCAACCTGCGCGGGGTATTCACGGGGCGCAAGCTTCGCGGATATCCCGCCGAAATGGGCGATTGCATGCTGGGGCAGTCGGACCGTGTTCCTTCTGTACTGGTGGATATGGTCGGCAGGATTTGCCGGGAGCTTTCGATCCGGGGCATCGCCGAGTTCGAATTCAAACAGGACGCGGAGACCGGCAAATTTTATTTGATTGAAATCAATCCCCGCAGCTGGTCGTGGATCGGGATTGCGCCTGCCTGCGGAGTCAGCCTGCCCTGGCTGGCCTATGCCGACGCCGTAGGTCAGGAAATTCCGGCCTGTGTGCAAAGCACGGCCGCCCCCGGCGAGGTCAAGTGGGTTCGCCTGGTGGATGATTTTTTGAATTGCCGGTGGCGCTATCCCCGGTTCAACGATGCGGCCTGGCGGCCGGGATTCCGGGCGTGGCTGGCTTCCGTGTCGGCGCCGCGACGGGTGGAGGCGGCTTTTTCGGCAGAAGATCCCCTGCCGGGTATGGTAACGGCGGCAAGAGCGGTCCGGCGCCTGCTTTCCGGGCGCGACCCCTGACAATGCGATTTAATCGGGAGCACGGTAGATGCCCACATGCGTCCATCCCAAAT